>JBGPCS010000054.1:0-9781 GCA_041481875.1 Sulfurifustaceae bacterium | reverse complement strand
GTCGACGCCAACCCGAAGGTGCACCTCGGACTCATGCTCTTCAACTCCGACGATCAGTCCAACGAGACCGGCGCAAACGGCGGGCGCATCGTATTTGGAGTCGATACCATGACGCCGGCCCGACGTACGGCGATGAAAGCCGTTATCGACGGGTTCTCGCCTTCGACGTTCACGCCGCTTGCAGAAACCATGTGGGAAGCGTACCGATATTTTGCAGGACTCGGCGTCGATTTCGGCAGCGCTAATCCGACCCTAACGGTTTCGTCTCTGACGCGCAGCGGATCCACCGTCACAGTTACGACCTCTAGCAATCACGGATTCAGCAACGATGACTACGTCCTAATCAGCGGCGCCAGTTCGCCCGAATACAACGGTGGTTTCAACGTCACGAGAATCAGTAGCACTAGCTTTACGTATACCGTCAGCGGCACACCGGTGACACCGGCCGGCGGTACCATGACAGCGACGCTCTTCCGCGACACGACCGCGGAAAACGGAACCAACTATATCTCGCCGTTTCAGTTCCGATGCCAACAGGCCTACATCATTTACGTAACCGACGGCGATCCGACGAATGATACCGCCGCCAACACCAGTGCTCGTATCGACGGTCTGCCGGGCATCGGAACTCCCAGCGGAAGCCGGTTGGACGAGCTCGCCGGCTGGATGTACAACAATGACGTGTACCCCGGCCTTCTCGGAACGCAGCGCGTCGTCACTTACACGGTCGGCTTTGGCGGTGGCATCTCCGCATCCGGCTTACAGCTACTGCAAGAGACTGCCACCAATGGGCACGGTAGTTTCTTCAGCGCCGTTAACGCGAACGAGCTGACCTCGGCGCTGCAAGGCACTTTGATCGATATTCTTTCGGTCACCACGGCGTTCTCCGCTCCGGCGCTGTCGGTCAACGCGTTCAACACTCTCTTCAACAGAGACGAGGTCTATCTCGCTCTGTTCAAACCGCAGTCGTTGCAGCGTTGGAACGGCAACATCAAGAAGTACACTCTATGCAAGGGAAACGAAGCGAGCCAGACGCCTCCTCGGCCGGCTTGTAACTTCGGAGAGATCCTCGACTTGAACGGACAGGCGGCGATCGACAGCGTGACTAGCCGCATAAAGGACACGGCCGTCAGTTTCTGGAATACCATTCAGGACGGCAATGATATTTCCGCGGGTGGCGCAGGGGCAAAAGTACCCGATCCGACCGACCCACCGGGTACCGCAGATCGCAAGGTATACACATACACCGGTGGCTACGACGCAACGGACGGACGGACGCCAGCCGGACAGATTGACCTCACGAACGCGGCAAACTTGCTCATTGACGGCAATACGTCGCTCACTGCCGCCATGCTCAACGCCGCGGACGCGGCGGAGCGCACTAAGATCATCAAGTACGTTCGGGGCCTCGATTCCTACGATGACGACGCTAACGGTATTATCGCGGAAAATCGGCCATGGAGATTCGGCGACCCGATGCATAGTCGCCCGGCGATCGTTAACTATGGCGGCACCAGCGCCAGCCCGGTAATCAAGATATTTGTGGGCACGAACGACGGCGGACTGCACATGGTTAACGAGAATAGCGGCGTCGAAGAATGGGCGTTCTATCCGAAGGAACTACTCGGTGTGCAGAAACTGAACGGCGACAACGTCGAGGGGGACCACATCTACGGCATCGATGGAACTCCCGCAGTGTGGATCCGGGATCGCAGCGGAAGCCCGGGTAACATCGTCGATACGCCCGATGGCGTAATCGATCCGGCCATTGGCGATTTCGTACATTTGTTTGTCGGCATGCGCCGCGGCGGCAACAACATTTACGCCTTTGATGTCACGCCGACGTCCAGATTGTCCAGTCCAACCGCGGTCGGCGGCGTTGCGCCGAAACTCCTGTGGGTTATCCGTGGAGACACTACTCCGGGATTTACGAAACTCGCTCAGTCGTGGTCCAAGCCGGCGGTCACTCAGATTCGATATGGGACTTCAACGGCCGGCAACAGCACGGTCAAGACCGTCCTCGCTTTCGGCGGCGGCTACGATACGCTCAACGACGGTTTGGCACCGGCGCCGGCGGCGTTGGGCAATGCGATTTACATCGTCGATCCGGACACCGGCGAAAGACTGTGGTGGGCCAGCGGCACCGGTTCCGGTGCTGACCTCGAGCTCGCGGGAATGAATTACAGCATTCCTTCGGACTTGGCCCTATTGGATTCGAATGGCGATGGCAACACCGACCGAATCTACGTGGGCGACTTGGGAGGCCAAGTCTGGCGTATCGATTTGTCTCCTACCCTTAAGAAGGACTCAACGCCGGCTCTTACCAATGCCGGATCCTCTGGCTATATATTCGCCGATCTTAGCTGCCCCACGGGAACCCGTCCTGCATGTACCGGCACGACGGTTCAGGATCGACGCAAGTTCTACTATCCGCCCGATGTTGCACAGGTGCTGGATGCGACCTACGAGGATATGGCGCAATCGGTACACGATCTTGTGACCATTGCATCGGGAGACCGAGAGGATCCGCTCGATCTGATTACCCGGGACAGCATTCCTACTCAGCAACAGGTGCATAACAGGATTTACGCGCTGCGCGACTACGTCACAGCCGCTATGAAAACCGGCGGTACGCTGACCTACGGAGCGACCATCAAGGATCGAGCCAGCGGCGCCACCTCGGGCGGAAACCTGTACGATGCCACCTCCAACTTGCTGCAGGATCCAAACGCGGACAAGACCGCGATTAAGAGCTCGAATGGCTGGTATATCGACCTGCAGCAGTCGACAAGCCCAACTTGGCGAGGGGAGAAATCGCTGGCAAAGGCGACGATCTTCGGTGGAGTGCTGTTTGTCAGCACGTTCGAACCCGCGAGTGCGTCAACCGCGACCACGACTTGCTCGGCGAATGAAGGTCTGGGCCGTCAGTACGCCCTCAACGTTCTCAACGGTGCGGCGACGTTCGACTACACTGCCGATGGTACTCTCACCGCCGCCGATCGGCTCTCAACGCTAGGTGGCGGTATTCCGCCGGAGACGGTAATCATCTTACGCGAGTCGGGAACGTCGGCTCTTACGGGCGATACGGCGACGCGCGTCCCGCCCAAGGCGCCTTGGGATAGAACATTCTGGTATCAGAGATAGGTGGAGCAGGAGCCGCCTCTCCACGTGGAGAGGCGGCCACTACAATCAACCGATGACGCGAGGCTGTAAATGAACCGCAAGCGCAACGCCGCCCAGCGAACTCAAGGTCGTGGTGTTACCCTCATCGAACTGATGATCGTGGTGGTCGTCGTCGCCATCCTGGCGGCCGTCGCCTATCCCAGCTATCGGAATTACCTGATACAAATGCGACGGTCCGACGCGCAAATCGCTCTTACCGAGATAGCCAATCGAGAAGAGAAATTTTTGCTCCAATGTCCCCAGTACACCGACGTCGTTGCGGGCGGTTCGATCGCCGCATGTACCGGACTTAATTATGCGAACCTTTCTCCCGACCGGCATTACGCCCTTTCCGTCGCATTAACGGCCAGCAATCAACAATTCACGGCTACGGCGGATCCCAACGGGGCAGGTGTCACCGCCCTGCAAAATAACAACGGATCGCTGCGAATCGACTCCGCGGGGGTGAAGGGCTGGAACAAGAACAACACAGGAACGTGGCTTAGCTGGACTGCGAAGTAGAGGCAGATCGAGTAAGCCGATTAGTGTCGGAGGACTCGGGGAACGGCAAAGGAAATATTTTCCGCCACGCCAGGCGTCTCCTCGACCAGATCGCCGCCCCATTCGCGTAACCGATGGAGGACTTGCTGCACGAGGATTTCGGGAGCTGACGCTCCGGCCGTCAGGCCGAGGTTGCGCACGCCCTCGAGCCATTCCGGGCGGATGTCGTCCGGCCCATCGATCATGTACGCCTTCGTGCCTTGTGCTTGCGCAACTTCCCGCAGACGATTGGAGTTGGAACTGTTTGGCGAGCCGACCACGAGCACCATATCCACGGTGCGCGCGAGAGTCTTAACCGCGTCCTGGCGATTCTGAGTGGCGTAGCAGATGTCGTCTTTTTTCGGCCCGCGGATCGCGGGAAAACGCCGTTGGAGCGCGCGCACGATCTTCAAGGTATCGTCGAACGAGAGCGTAGTTTGGGTGACGTAGGCGAGATTGTTCGGATCTTTCACCGCGAGCGTTTCGACGTCCTGCTCCGACTCCACCAAATAAATACCATCCTTCACCTGACCCATCGTGCCTTCTACTTCGGGGTGACCTGCGTGACCGACCAGCACGCACTCCGTTCCATTGTTCCGATTTCGCACAACTTCGATGTGAACCTTCGTGACCAATGGGCAAGTGGCATCGAAAAACCGAAGTTCGCGCCGCTCGGCCTCCTCGCGCACGGCCCGGGAGATGCCATGCGCGCTGAAGACCACGGTAGAACCAGATGGAACTTGATCGAGCTCTTCCACGAATACCGCACCCTTGGCACGCAGATCGTCGACCACAAAGCGGTTATGCACGACTTCGTGCCGCACGTAAATCGGCGCGCCAAAAATCTCGATGGCACGCTCGACGATTTCTATCGCGCGATCGACCCCGGCGCAAAAGCCGCGCGGATTCGCAAGGAAGATTTTCATTCCGGCATGATAACTGATGGCGAATAGGGTTTCCTTCGTAGCACGCAGTGCCGGCGCGCGCGACGTGGCAGGTGAGGAAACTCGAAAAAACGGGAGCCAGGGCGTGGCCACCCGGCTTGTCGCCGAGCGCCGTCTGACGACTACTTGGTCTTCGCGCTGGAACTCGCGGAGGCTCTCTTGTCCGCTTGCTTGCACTGAATCATGCAGGCTTCGCGCGACTCGTTGTCTTTCTCACCGGCACAGCCCTTGTGGCAGGTCTTTAGAGGCTCCGAAAGCCGCGTCTTCTCCGCTGGAGGTCTCGTATCGGCATTCGCTGGAAGCCAAACCAACAGCAACAAGAGGCTCGCGTAGGGAACAAAAGTTCTAACAAGGTTCTTCATGATGTACTCCCTCAGGGACTTGGCGTCGGCCGAATTAACAGCGTGTCGGCCGCTACTCGAAGTCTACTACGCGATTTGCATTTCGCCATATCGAGCTACGCCAACGGTCGGTTGCGGCCGATCTCCAGTGCATCGAAGATAAGCGCCGCGGCTCCGATCGTGATCGCGGAATCGGCGCCATTGAAGGCGGGCCAGTGCCAGGCACGGTAGTAGACGTCGATGAAATCGATGACGTATCCATGCAGCAGCCGGTCAATCAAATTTCCGGCCGCCCCACCCAAAATCAGCGCGAAGCCGACCGCAGCCGTTACGTTTCCTCGTTCCAACCGATACAGAAGGTAGACGATGGCCACGCAGGCGACGAGGGCGACGCCGATAAAAAACAGGTTCTGCCAGCCGGCGGCGTCATTCAGGAAACCTAACGCCGCGCCACGATTGTGGATTAGCGTGAGGTTGAGGAACGGTATAACCGGCATCTCGAGGTGCGGCGTGAGATATCGAACCGCCGCCCACTTGGTCAGCTGATCGATCACCACGACTGCCGCGCTGATCCAAAGCGCTCGTCGCATTAGGCGACCTGCCTTACTTCGCCGGCACCCAAATTCGCGATGCAGCGTTTGCAGATCAACGGATGCTCGGGTTGTGCGCCGACGTCCTCGCGATGGTGCCAACAGCGGACGCACTTGCCGTGCTTCGACGGCGCGACGCGCACGTGGAGACCCGCTACTTCGGCTGGAACACTTTCGTTCGTGCGTTCGTTCAAAGGATGCAAGCGCGCGTAGGAGCAAATGAAAATGAACCGCAGCTCGTCTCCCAACAGGCGCAACCGTCGCAGCCACTCGTCGCTACAGTAAAGATCGACTTCGGCGTCGAGCGACGAACCAATCTCCTCCGCGACTCGCAATTTTTCCAACTCACGGCTGACCGCTTGGCGTACATCGAGCACGCGATCCCACAGCTCCGATGTAATGCCGATCCCGGCGTTCTCCTTGAGCACGGGCAATGAATACCACGTCTCCAGAAAAACCGATTCAGCGCGCGAACCCGGCAGATACGACCAGATCTCTTCCGCGGTAAAGCTCAAGATCGGCGCAACCCAGCGCACGATGGCTTCGAGTAGATAGTACATCGCCGTCTGCGCGGAGCGCCGTCCGTGCGAAGCGCGCGGCATCGTGTAGACCCGATCCTTGATCACATCGAGATAGAACGCGCTCAGCTCGACCACGCAGAACTGGTGCACCTTCTGATAGATCAAATGAAAATTATAGGACTCGTAGGCTTCAACAACTTCCGCCTGCAGCCGCGACGTTCGCTGCAACAGCCATCGATCGAGCGCCACCAAGTCCTCATCCGGCAACAGCTGCGACGGATCGAAGCCTTCGAGATTCGCCAACAAGTAGCGCGCAGTATTGCGAATGCGCCGGTACGAATCGGACACGCGCGTCAAGATCTCGTCGGAGATCGTCATCTCCGACCGATAATCCGTCGCCGCCACCCAGAGGCGCAATATGTCCGCGCCGAGCGTCTTGATAACCTTTTGCGGTCCGCCCATATCGTTGCCGAGCGACTTCGACATCTTGCGGCCGTTGTCGTCGATGGTGAAACCGTGCGTCAGCACCTCGCGATAAGGCGCGCGACCCTTCATGGCGACCGAGGTCAACAACGAGGACTGGAACCAGCCACGGTGTTGATCCGAGCCTTCGAGGTACATAGCCGCGGGAAATTGCAACTCCGGCCGGCGATCGAGCACGCACGCATGGCTCACGCCCGAATCGAACCACACATCGAGCGTGTCGTTGAGTTTTTCGTAGTTCGCCGCATCCGCCCCAAGCAGCTCTTGGATCTTGAGGTCGAACCATGCATCGATCCCCTTTTGCTCGACCCGCAGCGCGACCGCCTCGACCAGACGTGGGGTCTCCGGATGCAACTTCCCGGTCTCTCGATGCACGAACAGCGCGATCGGCACACCCCAGGCGCGCTGGCGCGAGATGCACCAGTCCGGACGGCTTTCGACCATCCCCTCGATGCGAGCCTGGCCCCAGCTCGGAACCCACGACGTCGCATGTATCGCCGTGATCGCCGGTCCGCGCAGATGTTCCATGTTGATGAACCATTGCGACGTCGCACGAAAAATGATCGGTGTTTTGTGGCGCCAGCAGTGTGGGTAGCTGTGATTGAGCGCGGCCGCGTGCACCAGCTTGCCGTTGGACTTGAGAACCTCGATCACGTGATCGTTCGCCTTGAATACGTGCTCGCCGGCGAAGAGCTCCGTGTTCGGCAAAAACTTGCCGTCGCCGCCGACCGGATTGTCAACGCGCAGACCGTATTTCCGTCCGACGATGTAGTCCTCCAATCCGTGGCCCGGCGCGGTGTGCACCGCCCCGGTTCCCGCATCCGTCGTCACGTGATCGCCGAGAACGATCGGTACCTCGCGATCGTAGAACGGATGCTTGAGCTTGACGCCTTCGAGAGCCGCGCCGGCGCCACGAGCGATGACACGGTACTCGCTGGCGCCGTAGCGCAGCATAACGTCCTTAAGAAGCGCGTCGGCGACCAGGAGACGCTCGTGGCCGATGTTACCGACGTGTTGCACCAGTACGTAATCCAATTTCGGGTGTAACGCGACCGCCTGGTTTGCCGGCAGCGTCCACGGCGTCGTGGTCCATATCACGATACTGATCGGCCCTTCCCCTTCGCGGCCAACGTCGAGACGCGCGAGCAGGTCGGCCGGATCGACGACAGGGAAACGCACGTCGATCGCCGGCGAGGTGCGGTCCTGATACTCGACCTCCGCCTCGGCCAGCGCCGAACCGCAATCGATGCACCAATGCACCGGCTTGTAGCCTTGATACACATAGCCACCCGCGACGATGCGACCGAGCGCGCGAATAATGTCGGCCTCGAAACCATAGTCCATCGTCAAGTACGGATTCTTCCAATCCCCGATCACGCCAAGGCGGATGAAATCCGCGCGCTGCCGGTCGATCTGCGTGGCCGCATACTCCCGACATGCCGCGCGGAACTTGTGGGGTTCGACTTGCAAACCGGCTTTGCCGATTTTCTTCTCGACCGCGTGTTCGACCGGCAATCCATGACAGTCCCAGCCCGGCACATAGGGTGCGTCGAAACCGCCGAGGCTCTTCGACTTGACGATGATGTCCTTCAAAATCTTGTTCAGCGCATGGCCGATGTGGAGATCGCCGTTCGCATACGGCGGACCGTCGTGGAGGATGTACTTCGGTCTGTCCTGGCGCGTCGCGCGCAACCGCCCATACAGATCCATCGCCTCCCAGCGTTTCAAGATTTCCGGCTCGCGCGTGGCGAGATTCGCCTTCATCGGAAAGTCGGTACGCGGAAGGTTGAGGGTGCTCTTATATTCGCCCGCGTCCTTCACGTGCGCAGCATCTAGCGTCGACCGGCCGCAACGCGGGGCCGGCCGGTGAAATATTGTCGCGCGGCTTCGATGTCTAGCGCGATATGCGCGCGCATTTCCTCCAACGAATCGAAGCGACGCTCGTCGCGTAGCCGGTGCAAAAAGTCGACCGCCACGTGGGCGCCGTATATATCCCGGTTGAAATCCAACACGTGCACCTCGAGCAAGGGGCGCGTCCCACCGATCGTGGGCCTGGTGCCGACCGAGGCAACCGCAGGGTACGATTCGTCGGCTATCACAATCTCCACCACAAAAATTCCCGCGATGGATGCTCGGTGGCGTCGCAGCTCGATGTTGGCCGTCGGTATGCCAATCCGTCTTCCGATCCGCTCTCCACGCGACACGCGACCGCAAATTCGGTACTTGCGGCCGAGCAGTTTCTCCGCGTCCTTCATGTCGCCGGCCGCGAGCGCCGCGCGGATGCGGGTACTACTGACGCGTTCTCGGTCCATCGTAACGGTCGGGGCCGTCGCAACCTCGAAACCGTGCTCGCGACCCGCGCGCGCAAGCGATTCAACATCTCCGCGGCGAGCGTGACCGAAGCGAAAATCCGCACCAACGATGAGGTAACGCACGCCCAAGCCGTCTAACAGTATCCTGACAAATGCTGTCGGCTCCAGATCTGCGACGCGCCGGTTGAATCGAACGCACAAGACCCGATCGATCGGCAAATCCGCGAGCGCGGTGAGCTTCTCGCGCAAACGGGTAAGGCGCGCCGGCGAAGCGTCTGGCCGAAAGTACTCCTGCGGCTGCGGCTCGAACAGCATCACAACCGACGGAACCCGCAAGGTCTGCGCGCGCTCGACTAGTTGGCTGATGACCGCGCGATGCCCGAGGTGCACGCCGTCGAAATTTCCGATCGTAACGGCGCAACCCCGGTGATTGGGTCGTAGATTGTGCAGCCCGCGTATCAGCTCCATTAATTTGATTCTAAAGGGAAGTCACGACGACCGCGAGCGTTGGGCTCGCTCGCAACGCAAGTCAGCCGGCGTTAGCCGTCAGCGCCGGTCAAGCATGCGCCCAGTCGGGATCGAACTCCTCCACGACCTGTCTTAACGGAACGCGGCTGGAATAACCTTCGTGATAACTGTGATAGTACCCGATGCGAAGCTCGGGAAATTTCCAGCAGAGGTAGCCATCGCCGGTGTCAAAATCGACCAACCATAGTCCCTTCACCACCAATCCCAGCCGCTCCATCTTACCGACCCAGCGCTTGACGATAGCTTCGTACTGGCGCTCGACGTCTTGAATCATCGGATTGGTTGGAACCAAGGCTTCGAGGGAACGTCTGACCGGATCGAGTTCCTGATACGCATCGTGCGTTATCTTGCGCACCAGAG
>JBGPCS010000053.1:0-9789 GCA_041481875.1 Sulfurifustaceae bacterium | reverse complement strand
GTGTCGGCACCGGGTTCGGGCTGTCCGCGCTCATCGGCATACCGCTCGGCTTTCTGCTCGGCTACGTCGGCTTTCTGAACCGGATGTTTGCCCCGATCATCAGCCTGTTGCGGCCGGTAAGTCCGCTCGCGTGGCTACCGATCGGTCTATACGTCTTCAAGCAAGCGCAGCCGGCCGCGATCTGGGTGATCTTCATCTCGAGCCTGTGGCCGATGGTGCTCAACACCGCCGCCGGCGTGATGCAGATACCTCAGGACTATCTCAACGTCGCGCGGGTGTTGAATCTGTCGCCATGGAAACTTTTCAGCCGCATCCTGTTACCGGCGGTGTTGCCGTACGTGCTGACGGGCGTGCGCCTGTCGATCGGCGTCGCTTGGCTCGTGATCGTGGCGGCGGAGATGCTGACCGGCGGCGTCGGCCTCGGGTTTTGGATTTGGGACGAGTGGAACAACCTCAACGTCGAGCACATCATCATCGCGATTTTCGTAATCGGTATCGTCGGGCTGTTGCTGGAGCAAACGATCCTGCTCATGGCACGGCGCTTTCGCTATTAGGCGTGAGATATGGAACGGTTCGTACAAATAGAGAATGTGGACATGATCTTCGACAGCCGCGGCGGACGCTACGTGGCGCTGAAAGACGTCAATCTCTCCATCCGCCGCGGTGAATTCGTTTCTGTTATCGGGCATTCCGGTTGCGGCAAGTCGACGTTGCTCAATCTCGTCGCCGGTCTGCTCGCGCCGACGCGCGGCGTGCTGCTGTCGAACGGTCGCGAGATCGGCGGACCGGGGCCCGATCGGGCGGTGGTGTTTCAGAACCATTCGCTGCTTCCCTGGCTCACCGCCTTCGGCAACGTGCATCTCGCCGCCGAGCGCGTTTTCGGCTCCACCGAAAGCCGGGCCAAAGTCCGCGGCCGCGTGGACGACGCGCTCGCGCTCGTCGGGTTGCAGGCGGCGGCCGGCAAATATCCGCACGAAATTTCCGGCGGGATGAAGCAACGAGTCGGTATCGCGCGGGCGCTCGCGATGCAGCCGACGGTGCTGCTATTGGACGAACCGCTCGGCGCGCTCGATGCGTTGACGCGCGCCAATCTGCAGGAGGAGTTGATGCGCATCGTAGCGGCCGCCGGCACCACGACGCTGATGGTCACGCACGACGTCGATGAGGCGGTGTTACTCTCGGACCGCATCGTCATGATGACCAACGGTCCGGCGGCGGCCATCGGTGACGTCCTCGACGTGAACCTGCCGCGCCCGCGCCGGCGTTTGGAGCTGGCCAGCGACGCCACGTACAACCGCTACCGCGCCACGGTGCTCAAGTTCCTATACGAGCGCCGGCAAGCGGCGGCATAGACGTTGCGTCGTCTACGCCCGACCGCGTAACCGCGCCGGCATTCCTACGTCCCCCGTTCGACGATCTACACTCATAAAGGTGTTGAAAAAGTCCTTTCGTGGACTTTTCCACCTCGCGAGTCGCGGCGCATTTCCGCACCTCGCGCCGTTTTTCAAACACTTGCGTCTTTGAAAAACGCGCCGCGCTTTCCTGGTGCGGACCCTAAAAGCTGTCGGTATTTTTTTGAAACGGGAGGATAGTCGATGCCACGTCATCTCGCCGCACTTTTGCTTACTGCGTTTATTGCCGGTTGCGCGACTCAGGCTGCCACCTCGGGTCGCATCGTGATTCAGGATCGCAATAGCCAGGTCGCGGTCAGCATCAACGAACGCGATCGTGCGCTGATTCAGGATTACTACGGGAAGAGAAAAAAGAATTTGCCGCCGGGTTTGGCGAAGCGCCAAGGAAATTTGCCCGCCGGTCTGGCGAAGCGCGACACAGTGCCCCCGGGGCTCCAGAGCGAGTCGCTGCCGGTCGATCTGGAACGCCAACTCTCCGCACTGCCGTCTGGTTACATTCGCATACGCGTCGGATCGGACGTGGTGCTATTCGACAATCGTACGCGCGTGGTGCTCGACGTCGTTTACGGCGTCGCCATCTAACGGTCCGTGGATCTCCATGAAAACCAAGGGCGTGGGGCCTAACGGCCGCCACGCCCGTGGAGTCTAGCTACTTATAGAATTACGGACCGTACGACACGCGCACCGGAATCCAATCGAGGAAAAAGTCCCGGAATGCACTGCTGCTGTTCGACGTAGTACGAACACGGAAGTTACCGTTGCTCAGATCCGTCGCCGACCAGCTGCGGCCCCAGGTATCGGTCGCGGAACCGAGCACGACCGTATGTAGCTGCGTGGTTTCTTGCGAGTCGGTCTTCTGCGCCGTAAAGCTGGCGCCGGCGTCCGCGGAGAGATCAACGCTCTGGCTGCTGGTTCCGGCGGTGCTGTCCAAGCGCCACACCATCTGCACCTCGATGCCCTTCACCGTGCATCCGCTCGGGATCGAAATGTTGTAGTTGAACCAGCGATGGCGATCGGCCGCGCCGTTCGTGTTCGACGCTTCACCGCCGCCGCTCGCGAACGCGTTTGTCGGGTTGGTCTGGAAGCCGTTGCCGTCTCCACCTGCATCCGCGGCTTGCGCCGAAGGACTGAGGAACCCCGTGTTGCCGGCCGTGCAAGTTCCCGGCGGCGGTGGGGGCGGAGGCGGAGGCGGCGGTGTCCCGCCACCTTGGCAGGCGTTCGTCGGCGCGTTCGGCAGCGTGAACTTGCTCAGGTACGTGTCCCACGCGTGATCGGCGATAACGAGCGTCGTCTGGGTGTTGTAGAGCACGTGCGTTCCAGCCAGTGAGACCTGAGCCGGTGTGACGCCGGCGCTGCAGGTCGTCGCGGTTTGGACGCTCTCGGTGGAGCTTAGGTTTTGCCGGGCGACCGTCCCATTGCAGGCATCGATCGTTTGCCAGCTACTGAAGCTCGCGGGCGCCGACTGAAACTGGCCGCCGTTGTAGTTCACCGTGGTGTCGTTCAAGCCGTGATAATGCGCAACCGTGATCGGCCGAGCCGGGAAGCCCGCTGGGCAGGAAGTGCGGTTCAGCGTGAACGAAACCGGTGACGTCGCAGCGAACTTCTCCGCTCCTTCGCAAGCGAGCCGATGGCTCATCGAACCGCCGTTCGAGAGACCCGTTATGTAGATACGGCCCTCATCGACAACGCCGCGCTGAATGATGTCGTTGGCGACGGCTTTGATGAAACCGACGTCATTGACGTTGCCGTTGAGCGAATTTCCGCAGCAGCCATAGCCGTTCCAGGAGTTGTTGAGTCCTTGCGGCCACGCGACGATGAAACCGGCGCGGTCGGCCTTCGCCTGATAGCCGGAGACGCCGCGCTGTCCACTCGCGCTCGAGGTGAAGCCGTGTATGTCGATGACGAGCGGAACTGCCGTGGTTCCGGTGTAGCCGGTTGGCGTGTGCAAAATATACGAACGGTTACTGCCGCCAAAGGAAATGTTTATCGTCTGCTCACCGGGCGACAACGTGTTGGCGCCGCAGGTGGCGCTCGCGGTCGTCGGTGTTAACGCGATTGCTAACAGACAGCCGAGCGCGGCGACGCCGCCGGCTTTGGCTAATCTGTCCGTAGCTCTTCGTGGGTGTAATTTTATAGTCTTCATTACTTAGTTTCTCCGTGCTTAAGGTTAACTGCAGTTGCGGCGAGTGCAGCACGCCGTCCGCCGTCCTAACCAAGATGCGCGATCAAGAAGCCGGAAGTTGCCAAATGGGTCCGGGTAGGTTGGCTCCTCCCTTGAGTTAGTTGCTCGCCATTTCGCAGCGCACTACTTTAGAATCACCACTGCGCGCGCACCACGTCGAAACCGCCACGCTTATAATGAAACTGATATGGGTAGCGGTTCATCGTCGGATGTCGATATTCGACTGGCGTATTCCGGCGCATCTTTCGAGTCGGAGTTAGCAGTGGTTTCAGCCGGCGTTCATGTTCATTGCGGAGGGTCAAGTGAAATTGGTGACAACGAAAGCGAGGATTGTCGTAGCGGGAGTGGCAATGGGTACCCTGCTGTTTATTACGTGCGCCACATTTGCGGCTCAGCCGAAGCCATCGAACAGCGAGCTCGGCGCGCTCAAAGAAGAAGTCGAGCGCCTGCGCACGGAGATCGAAGCGATGCGCAACGATCTGCGCCAGATATCACAGCGCCTCGCCGGCGGCGGACCACCCCCGGCGCCCCGGCGCGCGACGGTGACGACCGGCGGCGGTGCGGCGATGGGACGGGACAACGCGCCGCTGACGCTGGTCGAGTTCTCCGACTATCAATGTCCGTTCTGTCGCCGCTTTCACGAGCAAACGCTCTCCCGCCTCAAGACGCAATACATCGACACCGGCAAGGTGCGTTACGTGTTCCGCGATTTTCCGCTGGACTCGATTCATCCGCAGGCGCGCAAGGCGTCGGAAGCGGCGCACTGCGCGGCCGATCAGGACAAATACTGGGAAGCGCACGACGTGTTTTTTGAAAATCAGCAACAGCTGCAACCGGAAAATCTCAAGTCCTACGCGGCGAAGCTCGGTCTCAAAACCGAAGCGTTCAACGACTGTCTCGACAAAGAAAAATACAAACGGCGCGTACAGGAAAACCAGAACGACGGCGAGAAAGCGGGCGTACGCGGCACCCCGGCCTTTTTTCTCGGTAAGAGCAGCAAGGACGGCAGCGTTGACGGGGTACTGATCAGCGGCGCGCAACCGTTCGAGAATTTTCAGCAGGAGATCGAGCGACTGCTGGCGGAAAACCGCGCGCAATGAGAAACAAGAACCGTGGACGCCCACAATCCGGAAAGTTAGAAAATAGAAGGAACCGCTGAAGACGAACACGGCGGCTGGCGCCGCCGTGTTCGTCAGGAAACTACGGAGTGCGTATTGGCCGGTGGTCTTGCCGGCAAGCGAGACTGGGCTCAGGAAGTTCGTCCACGCATGGTCGGCAATATTGAGCGTGGTCTGTGTGTTATAGAGTACGTGCGTTCCAGCCAGCGAGATCAGGGCCGGTGTGGTGCCGTCGCTGCAGCCCGTCGCGGTCTGAACGCTCTCCGTGGAGCTCAGGTTCTGCCGGGCGATCGTGGCGCTGCAGGCGTCGGTCGTCCGCCAGGCGGCGAAGCTGTTCGGCGCGGATTGGAAGTTATTAGAACCGCCACCGTTGTACGGCACCGTGTTGTCATTTAAACCGTGGTAATGCGCCACCGTGATCTTGCGCGTCGGGAAGCCCGCCGGACAGGCAGTGCGGTTCAACGGGAACGACACCGGCGACGTTACGGCGAAGAGGTCCGATGCTTCGCAAGCGAGCCGATGGCTCATCGAGCCGCCGTTGGAGAGGCCGGTCGCGTAGATGCGGCTCTCGTCGATAACGCCGCGCCTCACGATGTCGGCAACTACGGCACGGATGAAGCCGACGTCATTCACATTATTACGGAGTGACGTGCCGCAGCAGCCGTATGCATTCCAGGAGTTGCTGCGCCCGGTCGGCCAGGCGACGATGAAACCCTTCGCATCGGACTCCGCGTTATATTTGGAAACACCGCGTTGTCCGCTCGCGCTCGACGTGAAGCCGTGCATGTCGATCACGAGAGGAACACCCTTTAGTCCGGTATAGCTCGCGGGCACGTGCAGTATGTACGACCGGTTGGCGCCGCCAAAGCTAATACTGATGGTCGTCTCGGTCCCCGCCGTCAACGTGTTGCTCGCACACGTCGCACTCGCGGTTGTCGGAATCAATGCGCCCGCTAACAGACAGCCGAGCAGCGCGGCTCCGCCAGCCTTGGCGGTAGTTTTTCCTGTGAGTAGTGTTCTGGTCTTCATTTATTTCTCCGTGGGTCAGGGTTAACTGTACAGTTGCGGCGAATGTATTCGCCGTCCGCCTTCCCGATCGAAACACGAGAAGCCGGAATTCGCCGATAGGTCCGAGTGGTAAGTCGCTCCCTGGAAACGTTGCGTATGGACAAACCGCCATTTTCTTATTCGACTTTGCCGTGCACCACTTAGGCTCACTATCGAGCGCGCGCTACTTAGCCAGAACCGATTCCGGGCGTCAAGAAATGGCAACGCTTCCGAATCGCTTTCCAGATAGTTGAATCAATTTTTAGATAGAAGGCTTCCAGACAAGGCGATCGCGCGTCGCTGACAAGCGAAAGCACGCTATCGCATGAAGCGATCGCGCTGGTCGTTACCTATACACATCAAGCGGCTCGACAGAATACGGAAGCAGCGCGCGGCGGCGGATACGATGCCGCGTGCGCGGCCGAGTTTCAGCGGCACTTGATCGACGATCGACTACGACCGGTTCTTCTGGAGCGCACGCCGTTTCTCGTACGCTTCGCGCGCGATGGCGATGTCCGCCAAATATCCCGGCAGTTCTTCGAGGAGCAGTGCCTGCGGGCCGTCGACGAGCGCCTTACTCGGCACCGGATGAAAGTCCACCAGGATCATGTTGGCGCCGGCGATCACGCCCTGCGCGGTGACGTGGAAAATGTCGAGCAGACCGTCCGGCGAGCGATCGCGCGAGCCGACGGAGTGCGATGGATCGATGCACACCGGCATACGCGTGAGGCGCTTGACCGCCGGTATATGCGCGAAGTCGACGAAGTTGCGATGCGGCATGCCAAGGCTGCTCTTCATGCCGCGCAGACCGAAGACGACGCGGCCGTTGCCTTCGCTCGCCAGATACTCGGCGGCGTTCAACGATTCCTCGAGCGTGATGCCGAAGCCGCGCTTCAGCAGGACTGGAAATTCGCGCTGGCGTCCGACGATTTTCAGCAGCTCGAAATTCTGCGTGTTGCGCGTGCCGATTTGCAGCATCACGCCGGTCGGTTTACCGGTGCGCTCGAGCGCCTCGCGGATTTCGTCGACCTGCGAGTCGTGTGTGATCTCCATCGCGATGACTTTGATGCCGTACTTTCCCGCCAGCTCGAATACCCACGGCAAACAAGATTTGCCGTGCCCTTGGAACGCGTACGGGTTGGTGCGCGGCTTGTAGGCGCCCATGCGCGTGCAGGTTTGGCCGTTTTCCTTGAGCGCGCGCAGCATCATTTCCACGTGCTCCGGCACGTCGACCGCGCAGAGCCCGGCGAAGACGTTCAAACTATCCTGATCGAAGCGCACGCCGTTGTAGTCGAAGCCGGTCGGGCGGCGCTCGTCGCGGTGACGCCCGATGATGCGGTATTCTTCCGACACACGCACGACTCGGTCGACGCCGGGCAGGCTTTCGATTTCGGTTTTATCGAGAGACGCGGTGTCGCCGATCAGGTAGATTTCGGTCACGGTCTGTACCGTGCCGACTTCGTGATGCACGCGCGGACGTATATTGGGCTTGTTCCCCAGGTAATCCATAATCTGCCGGTATTCGGGGCCCTTGGCATCGACTTCGGTCTTGAGGATGACGATCATAGGTACGGCGATGGCGCGAGCGTTATTCGATGCATCTATTGTAGCGGAGGCGAGCGAGCCGGTAACGTAAATGTCCGACGTCGAATCGAAACGTCCGCCGCCCTACGCTCTCGATCGCGAAACGCTGAAACGCGAAATCCGCGTCGATACCTACCGTGCCACCGGCCCCGGCGGGCAGCACGTGAATCGCACGGAATCCGCGGTGCGCCTCGTGCATGCGCGCTCCGGAGTCGTCGTCACGGCCGCGGACAGTCGTTCGCAAATCCGCAACCGCGAGATCGCGCTCGATCGGCTGATCGAGCGCTTGCGACGGCTGAACCATGTGCCGCGCAAACGCGTGCCGACGCGGCTGTCCAAGGCGAAGAAAGTGCGGCGTCTGGAAGCGAAACGTCATCACAGTCGGTTGAAACGCGGCCGCGCGAGCTTCGACGCGGAGTGAGGCGGGGCGCGATTGTTCCGGTTCGGCACTTCACGTAGGATTCGCGATGCGAAGGGAGGCCCGGCGTGAGGCGCGCGGGCTTTTTTTATGTGGCACTCGACCGACGCAGGTTGATCGCGGATTCAAGATCGTCGCCGCGGAAAACCGACGCGAGCAAGGTTGCGCGCATGAGTGGCATCGAAGGGATTCTTTGAAGTTTAACGGGAACCGAACGAGCGTCAATTTACCGCGCAATGCTCGAACAACTGATTCAAGACTACGGTTATCTCGCCGTTTTGATCGGGACATTCATCGAGGGCGAGACGATCGTCGTGCTCGGCGGTCTCGCCGCGCATCTCGGCTACTTGGAGCTTCAATGGGTAATCGTGTCGGCGTTTACCGGGAGCTTCTTCGGCGACCAGCTGTATTTTTACATTGGACGCCACTGGGGCCCCCGCATTATCGCGAAGCGGCTTTCCTGGCAGGCGAACGTGGAGAAAGTGTACAAGCACTTGCGGCGTCATCAGGACTTTCTGATTCTCACGTTTCGTTTCTACTACGGCCTGCGCAATGTAACGCCGTTCGTCATCGGCTCGAGCCAGGTGTCGCGACTGCGGTATTTCACGCTCAATTTCATCGGCGCTGTGGTTTGGGCGATCACGCTCGGCGTCCTGGGCTATTTGTTCGGCGAAGCGACCCAACTGTTCCTCGAAGACATCCACAAGAAGGGCCTGTGGTTACTCGGCGCGCTGGTGGTGGTCGGCGTCGTCATCTGGGCTATTACGCTGATCCGCACCCGCCATCGCGCGCGCGAGCGTCAACTCAAGTAGCGCGTTCGAGCACCGCGGCGTAGAACCCGTCGGTGCCGTGGCGGTGCGGCAGAAGACGCAGCTCGCCGTCGCCCACCGACTCGATGGGCGTCACGTGGCGGCGCTCGAAAATCTCCCGTACTGACATTGGCACGAAATCCGCGTGCGTCGCCCGAAACCGCGCGACGACCGCTTCGCTCTCTTCCGCGAGCAAGCTACATGTCGCGTAGACCAGGCGGCCGCCCGGCTTCAACAGCGCCGCCGCCGCGTCGAGGATACGCTGCTGGGTTTCGGCCAGCGCCGCTAAGTCGATCGCACGCCACTTGATATCGGGATTGCGGCGTAGCGTGCCGGTGCCGGAGCACGGGGCATCGACCAGCACGCGGTCGATTTTTCCGTGCAGCCGCTGCACGCGCGCGTCGCGCTCGTGCGCGATCACGACGCTGCGCACATTCGAGAGTCCGGCGCGTCGCGCTCGCGGCGCGAGGCGCTCGAGCCGCGCGGCGGAAACGTCGAAGGCGTACAGCGTCCCGCTGTTCGCCATGAGCGTGCCCAGGTGCAACGTCTTTCCGCCCGCTCCGGCGCAGAAATCGGCGACCATCTCGCTTCGCCGCGGTTCGAGCAAAAGCGAAAGCAGCTGGCTGCCTTCATCCTGTACTTCGAATAGACCCGACGCGAACGCCGGGGTGCGAAACACCGAACCGCGCTCGCGCAACCGCAAGCCAACGGGCGAGTACGGCGTGACATCGCACGCGTAACCCTCGCTCGCGAGCGTTTGCTGCACGTCTGTTAACTTTCCCTTGAGCGTATTGACGCGTAGGTCGACCGGCGCCGGGCGATTGAGCGCGTCGGCGAGCGCAACGGCTTCATCGGCGCCGTATTGCGCGAGCAGCCGCTCCGCGAGCCAGTCCGGCAAGCTCGCGCGCACGGCGAAGGGAAGTGTCGCGATGTCGAGCGTGCGCACGCGTGTCGCGAGCGCACGTGCGTCGCCGCGATACGCCGCGTCTTCGAGCGCGCGTGCGCTCAAGCCCGCGCGCAGCCATTGAACCGCGACAAGTGCCTGCGCATCGCGGGAATCGGCGAGATGTTCATACAGACGCTTGTGTCGTACGCAGGCATAAACCGTCTCCGCGACCTCGGCTCGGTCACGCACGCCCATCGCGCGATGCGCGCGAAAGTAGCTCTCCATTTGCTTGGCGATTCCGGCTGGCCGGTCCTTCGTGACGCCGATGCGCCC
>JBGPCS010000052.1:0-9900 GCA_041481875.1 Sulfurifustaceae bacterium | reverse complement strand
TCATGCGGTTGCCTGGCGCGGGTCCGGCAGTAAACGACGGCGAAGTCGCGCAACAGGTCGAGATCCAGGCGAAATACGCCGGCTACATCGCACGCAGCCAGGTAGAGATCGAGAATTATCGCCGCGAAGAGGAAACCGCGTTGCCCGCGGATATGGATTATCACAACGTATACGGACTCTCGGTCGAAGTGCGGCAGAAGCTGACGACACACCGTCCGGTCACGCTCGGCCAAGCGGCGCGATTGCCCGGAATTACGCCGGCGGCCATTTCCCTGTTGTTGATCCACCTGAAGCGCAAGCGCGCGTAGCGGCGCTGCGCTTGTAGCTCGCCCGACAGGCACTGGCGGCTCAACGAGGCTAAATAGATGGCGCGTCGGCGTCGCCAGCAGTCGAATCGAATCGGCCGGTAGCGCCTTCGTGCCGTCGCGACTCTACAAGAAACTGCAACAGGGGCTCGCGGCTCTTGATATCGAGCTCGCCGCGGCAACGAGCGAGAAATTACTCGCGTTCCTGGAGTTGCTGGCGCGATGGAACCGCGCTTACAACCTCACCGCGGTCCGCGAGATCGAGCAAATGTTACCGCGCCATGTGCTCGACAGTCTTTCGGTGTTGCCCTATCTGCATGGGAGCCGCGTGCTGGACATCGGTACGGGCGCGGGGCTGCCGGGCATTCCGCTGGCGTTGGCGCGACCCGATGTCAGCTTCGTGCTGCTCGATAGCAACGCGAAGAAGATCCGCTTCGTTAAGCAGGCCGTCCATGAGCTGGGTTTGCGTCACGTCGAGGTGGTGCATGCGGCGGTCGAGCGCTATCAGCCCGCGGAACGCTTCGATAGTCTCATCGCTCGTGCGGTCGCGGCGATTCCTGATATGCTGGAAAGCTGTCGGCATCTGTGCGCGCCGGGGAGTCGAGTCCTCGCAATGAAGGGCGTGTTTCCTCAAGATGAGCTGGCGGCGTTGGACCGCGCGTTCAGCGTGCGCGAAGTCGCGGCACTTGCCGTGCCCGGGCTGGACGCGGCGCGCCATGTCGTCGTCATCGAACCAACCGCGGAAACTGGACAGCGTACGTGAAGAGCAAGGTCCTCGCGATTGCCAATCAAAAGGGCGGGGTCGGCAAAACCACCACCAGCATCAATCTCGCCGCGTCGCTCGCGCGCACGCGACGGCGCGTCTTGCTGGTTGACATCGATCCGCAAGGCAATGCGACGATGGGCAGCGGTGTCAACAAAGAAGAAGTGAAGGCCAGTACCTACTCGGTGTTGATCGGCAACGATCCCATCGACAGCGCCGCCATCGCCGTGGAAAGTGGATACGATTTGGTACCCTCGAACGCGAACCTGTCGGGGGCAGAGATCGAGCTGATCGAGTTGGACAACCGCGAGCGGCGCCTGCGCAACGTACTCGCGCCCATGCGCGAAAAGTACGACTACATCCTCATCGATTGCCCGCCGGCGCTGAATCTTTTGACGGTGAACGCCCTGGTCGCGGCGACCTCGGTCATCATTCCGATGCAATGCGAATACTATGCGCTCGAAGGATTGACGGCGTTGCTCGGTACGATTCGCCGCATCCGCGAGGCGTTGAACCCAACACTCGAGGTCGAAGGTTTAGTGCGAACGATGTACGATCCTCGTAACAAGCTCGACAACGAAGTGTCCGCCCAGTTGAAACAACATTTCGGCGACAAGCTCTACCGCACCATTATTCCGCGCAACGTGCGCCTCGCGGAGGCGCCGAGTTACGGCAAGGCGGTGATCGCGTACGACATGCAATCGAAGGGTGCGCAAGCCTATCTCGCGCTCGCGGGCGAGTTGCTGCGTCGCGAGGAGGCCGTCGCATGATGACGAAGAAGCCGCGTTTGGGCCGCGGTCTCGACGCCCTTCTCGGCGTTGACTACGCGCCTCCGAGCGAGAAGGACGAGCTAAAGCAATTGCCGCTCGATGTGCTCGAGCGCGGCAAGTATCAGCCGCGTACGCACATGGACAAGGGCGCGCTCGAAGAGCTCGCTGCCTCGATCAAGGCGCAGGGTGTCGTGCAGCCGATCGTTGTGCGGCGGCTGCCGACCGGGAGTTACGAAATTATCGCCGGCGAGCGGCGCTGGCGCGCCGCGCAGATCGCGGGTCTCGACACGATCCCCGCCGTCGTCCGACACGTGCCGGACGAAGCCGCGATCGCGATCGCGTTGATCGAGAACATTCAGCGCGAGGATCTCAACCCGGTCGAGGAAGCGGGAGCGCTGCAGCGGCTGATCGATGAGTTCGGCATGACGCATCAACGCGTCGCGGAGGCGGTCGGGCGCTCGCGCGCCGCGGTCACCAATTTGTTGCGATTACTTTCCTTGAGCGAGGAAGTGCGTAAGATGCTGGAAAGCGGCCGCATGGACATGGGGCACGCGCGGGCGCTGCTCGCCCTCGAAGGGCCGACGCAGACCAAAGCGGCGCACGAGGTGGTCGATCGGCGCCTATCGGTGCGCGAAACCGAGGAGCTCGTGCGTCGGCTGCTCGAACGCCCCACTACGCGCAAGCGCAAGCGCGCGGCCGACCCCGATATTCGCGAGTTACAGCAGCGTTTGGGGGAAAAGCTCGGGGCCAAGGTGCGCATACTGCATGGCCGCGGCGGCAAGGGTCAGTTCACCGTCTTCTACCACAGCTTGGACGAGCTGGACGGTATCCTGCACCGGATACGTTGACTGGCGGCGCCGGATTCTGCGGACTAAGACTATATTATTTAGGAAGAAACCATGCAGCCGCTTGGTATGAAAAACCTGCTTCTCACTCTCTCGCTCATCGCGTTTCCGATATTCGCCGCCGATCCGACCACGGCGGGCTTGGAAGCGGTGCGCGTAGCAGCCGAACAGGGGAATGCGGATGCACAATACGAGCTCGGCGTGCTCTACGAGTTCGGATACAACTTCACCGATCACAAATCAGCCGCGTACGGCTGGTATGGCCGCTCTGCCGAACAAGGCAACGCGCTCGCGGCCAAGCGACGGGATATGCTCAAATCTCAACTGAGCACGGCCGAGATCGAGCGGTCGCAAGCGCTGACCACTTCCCAGTCACCGGCTACCGCACCGTCGAGCGCGGCTACGCGCTAGTCCGCGTTTTAGCCGTTGCCGCGATCGCGCGCCGCGCCTAACAAGTTCTCGTCCGGTTCGCGTTGTCGACAGTCGTCCATTGGCCGGGATCAGCGGTTTCACCCGTTCCGATTGACCGTGTCATACCGGGTCTTTATACTGCGCGCCGCAAAAAAGCGTGCTTCCCTCGTGCTGTCGCTCGTGCGCGCACCGGGTGTAACGGCGCGGCGCACCTTGCTTGTTTGTGGCGACGCCCATTCACAAGTCGAGAGTTTCTCGGTGCGACGGACATCGACGCGTGTTTCGAACTCTAAGCAAGCCGATCCGCACAGTCTTGCGCTGGCAAGTGGCGGCTACGGCATTGGTTGCGCTGCTCGCCGCTTATTGGGTCGGCATCCACGGGGCGGTATCGGCGCTGCTCGGGGGCGCGGTGAGCACTCTGTCCGGGTTGGCATTCGCCGCCGTGGCGTCGCTCAGCAAGACCAAGACCTTAGAGGGGACGCTCGTCGGGGCGCTGCGTGCGGAATCGGCCAAGATCGGTGTTATCGTCGTTCTGCTCTGGCTGGTGTTCGTGGTTTATAAAGACATCGTCGCTGTTGCCTTCATCGGAACTTTCGCCGTGACGGTGATCATTTTCTCGATGGCGTTTTTCGTGCGCGACGTCGATCCGAACGGTGCGTGATGGCTGCTGAAACGACAATGACTCCGACGGAGTACATCGGCCACCATCTGGCCAACATGACCGCTTCGGTGGGCGACGGCTCATTCTGGACGCTGCACGTCGACACGTTCGTCACCTCCGTGGTGCTCGGCGTGCTCGGCATCGGCTTCCTCTGGTGGGTGGTGCGCGGCGCAACCGCGGGCGTGCCGAACAAGCGTCAAGCATTCGTCGAGCTCGCAATGGATTTCGTCGACGATCAAGTCAAGGCGACCTTTCACGGAGATCGTCACGCATTTATCGCGCCGGTCGCGCTCACGGTCGTCGTGTGGGTGCTATTGATGAACGCGATGGATTTCTTGCCCGTCGATTGGGTGGTCACCCTATTCTTCGAAAGGCTACTCGGGCTTCATGCCTGGCGCCCGGTGCCGACCGCCGACGTCAACACGACGTTCGCGCTGTCGCTCTCGGTTTGGGTGCTGATGATCTTCTTTAGCATCAAGGTGAAGGGATTCGGTGGTTTCGTTCACGAATTATTCTGTACCCCGTTCGGCGTGAAGCCGATTTGGGCGGCACCGCTGCTGATGGCGTTCAACCTCCTGTTCAATCTCGTCGAATATATTTCGAAGCCGTTGTCGCATTCGCTGCGACTGTTCGGCAACATGTACGCGGGCGAGATAATTTTTCTGCTGCTCGGACTGTGGGCGGCGACCGGGCTCGTCGGCACCGTCTTCGGTGCGATCCTCGGCGCCGGATGGGCGATCTTCCATATCCTCATCGTCGCGCTGCAAGCCTACATATTCATGATGCTCACGGTCGTCTACCTCTCCATGGCGCACGAGAGCCACTGATTTCTCTTCAACCGTTTCCGTCAAAAAAGTTAAAGGAAGGCACAATGGACAAAATCCAGTATCTGGCAATGATTCAGGCGTATACCGGCATCGGCATCGGTCTCATCATCGGTTTGGGCGCCGCCGGCGCCTGCATCGGCGTCGGCATCATGTGCAGCCGCTTCCTCGAGGGCGCGGCGCGCCAGCCGGAAATGGTGCCGACGTTGCAGGCGAAAGTATTCCTGCTGCTCGGTTTAATCGACGCCTCGTTCATCATCGGCGTTGGCCTGGCGATGCTGTTCGCGTTCGGCAATCCGCTGCTTGCCGTCGTCCGCTGACCGGCGCATTGCCGCCGTCGGTAAGGAGTCCCGATGAATATTAATTTCACCCTGATATCGCAAGCGGTGGCGTTTGCGATTTTCATTTGGTTCACGGTGCGATTTGTCTGGCCGCCGCTCATGCGCGCCGTGGAAGAGCGCCAGCAGCGCATCGCCGACGGGCTCGCCGCGGGCGAGCGCGGCCGGCAGGAGCTCGACGTCGCGCAGAAGCGCGCGTTGGACGAAATGCGCAAAGCGCGCGAATCGACCGCCGAGTTGCGCGCCAACGCCGAGAAACAGGCGGCGCAGCTGATCGACGAAGCCCGCCAGGAAAGCAATCGCCTCATCGCACAAGCTCGCGCCGCCGCCGAGACCGAAGCCGCCACCGCCGCGCAACGCGTGAAGGAGGCGTTGCGCGAACGCGTGGCCGAGCTCGCCGTCGCCGGCGCCGAGCGCATCTTGCGCCGCGAGATCGATCCGAAGGTGCACGCGGATTTGCTGGCCAACTTGAAAGCGGAACTGCGCTAAATCATGGCCGAGAGTGTTACGCTCGCCCGTCCCTATGCCGAAGCGGTATTCGGGATCGCGCGCGACGAAAATACACTCGATGCCTGGGAGCAATCGCTCGAGCGCATGGGCGCGATTGCGAACGACGCGCGCATGCGAGATGTCGTCGGCGACCCGAAGATCGGAGCCGATCGGCTGAATCAGCTCTTCGTCGATCTTGCCGGGGAGCTGTCGCAATCGCAAAAAAATTTCGTGCGCACGTTGATCGAGAACGAGCGCCTGCTGGTGTTACCGGAAATCCGCCAACTGTTCGTCGATTTGAAGAACCGCCACGAAGGCGTGAAGCAAGTGCATGTCACCTCCGCGTTTCCGCTCGATGACACGGCCGTGAAGCAGTTGATCGCGACGATCCAGCCGCGCTTCAAGGGCAAACTGGAGCCGACCGTCAGCGTCGATCCCGAGCTGATCGGCGGCGTGCGCATCGCCGTCGGCGATGAAGTCATCGACGCCTCCGTGCGCGGCAAGCTCGCGACGATGGCGGCGGCGCTCAAGGCGTGATTAAAAACTTGAGACCACAGATGAACACAGATGAACGTGGATAAAGCAATGGAGATAACACTTGTATCTGTGTTTATCCGTGTTCATCTGTGGTTCCGAAATTCTTCAGGAGTTATCCCATGGAACAGTTGAGCCCTTCCGAAATCAGCGATCTGATCAAGAGCAAGATCGAGAAGCTTCAGTTCGCCGCGCAAGCGCGCACCGAAGGCACGGTCGTGACCGTCACCGACGGCATCTGCCGCATTCACGGCCTCGCCGACGTTATGCAGGGCGAGATGCTCGAGTTCCCGAAGAACACGCTCGGCGTGGCGTTGAACTTGGAGCGCGACTCGGTCGGCGCGGTGATTCTCGGCGAGTACGAGCACATCACCGAAGGCGACACGGTCAAGTGCACCGGCCGCATTCTCGAGGTCCCGATCGGCACGGAGCTCATCGGTCGCGTGGTCAACGCGCTTGGCCAACCTATCGATGGCAAAGGCCCGATCAAAGCCAAGCTCAGCGACCCGATCGAAAAGATCGCGCCGGGCGTGATCGAGCGCAAGTCGGTGGCGCAGCCGGTGCAGACCGGCTTGAAGTCGATTGACTCGATGGTGCCGATCGGCCGCGGGCAGCGTGAGCTTATTATTGGTGACCGCCAGACCGGCAAGACCGCCGTCGCGGTGGATACCATCATCAACCAGAAGGGAAAGGAACTCTTCTGCGTTTACGTCGCGATCGGCCAAAAAGCGTCGACGGTCAAGAACGTCATCCGCAAGCTCGAAGAGACCGGCGCGATGGCATACACCATCGTCGTGGTCGCCACCGCGTCTGAATCTGCCGCGATGCAGTACATCGCGCCGTATTCGGGCTGCACCATGGGCGAGTTTTTTCGCGACCGCGGCCAGGACGCACTCATTATCTACGACGACTTGACCAAGCAAGCGTGGGCTTACCGGCAAATCTCCTTATTGCTGCGCCGCCCGCCCGGCCGTGAAGCGTATCCCGGCGACGTGTTCTACCTGCATAGCCGCCTGCTGGAGCGCGCCGCGCGCGTGAACGAAGCTTACGTCGAGAAATTCACCAAGGGAGCGGTGAAGGGCAAGACCGGTTCGCTGACCGCGCTGCCCGTGATCGAGACCCAAGCCGGCGACGTCACCGCGTTCGTGCCGACCAACGTGATCTCGATCACCGACGGCCAGATCTTCCTCGAAACCGATTTGTTCAACGCCGGTATCCGTCCGGCAATCAACGCCGGCATTTCGGTGTCGCGCGTCGGCGGCGCGGCGCAAACGAATCTGGTCAAGGGTTTGTCGGGCGGTATCCGGACCGACCTTGCGCAGTACCGCGAGCTCGCCGCGTTCGCGCAGTTTGCTTCCGATCTCGACGAAACGACGCGCAAACAATTGGAGCGTGGCCGCCGCGTAATGGAAATTATGAAACAACCGCAGTATTCCCCGTTGCAGGTCAGCCTAATGGCCGCCTCGCTGTTCGCCGTCAACAGGGGCTATCTGGACGATATCGACGTAAACCGGGTGTTGGCTTTCGAATCCGGATTGCACCAGCACTTGAAGACCAATTATTCGGCGCTGTTGGAGAATATGGAAACCAACGCTGCGAAGTGGGCGACGAAGATCGATCCTGAAAAGGACGACGAGGCGAAAATTGCGTTCAAGAAGGCCTGCCAGAAGCGCGAGGAAGAATTGTCCGCGGCCATCGTCGCGTTGAAGAAGACTTGGTCGTAGTCGGCAGAGAAAGCCATGGCGAGCGGAAAAGAGATACGCACCAAGATCAAGAGCGTGCAGAACACGCGCAAGATCACCAAGGCGATGGAACTGGTCGCGGCCTCGAAGATGCGCAAGGCGCAGGAACGCATGAAGGCGGCCCGTCCGTACGGCGAGAAGATCCGCACGCTCGCGGCGAACCTGTCGCACGCGTATTCGGAGTACAAGCACCCGTTCCTCGTCAAAAAAGCCAAGGTCGAGCGCGTCGGCTTGATCGTGGTTACCACCGACAAGGGTCTGGCCGGCGGGTTGAATACGAACGTGCTGCGCGTGGCGTTCAATCAGATTAGGGAATGGCAAGCGAACGGCGTGAGCGAGATCCGCGTCACCGCCATCGGCAACAAGGGCCTCGGCTTCATGCAGCGCCTCGGCGCGAAAATCGTGTCGCATGCCGTCGGGCTCGGCGACACGCCGCATCTCGATAAACTCATCGGCCCGGTGAAGGTGATGCTCGATGCGTTCCAGGCCGGCGAGCTCGACGCCGTATACATCGCCTACACGCGTTTCATCAACACCATGAAGCAGGAGCCGATGCTCGAGCAGTTGCTGCCGCTCACCGGCGAACGCATGGGCGCACCGGGACACAGCTGGGACTACATCTACGAACCCGACGTGCGCATCGTGATCGATGAGCTGCTGCGCCGCTACGTCGAGGGCCTGGTCTACCAGTCGCTCGCCGAGAACATGGCGTCGGAGCAATCGGCGCGCATGGTCGCGATGAAGGCGGCGACCGACAATGCGAAGAACGTCATTGACGAGCTGCAGCTCGTTTACAACAAAACCCGTCAGGCCGCGATTACGAAAGAAATTTCCGAGATCGTCGGCGGCGCCGCGGCGGTGTAAAGCGTTTGATTGACCGCAGAGGACGCGGAGGACGCAGAGGGTTACTGATCGCTTTCCTCCGCGTCCTCCGCGGGTGAGAATCCGTGTTCGGGTTGGAAACCATTTTCGGTACGAGTTTGAGGATATGGCAATGGTTCAAGGCGAAATCGTTCAGTGCATCGGTGCGGTCATCGACGTCCAGTTCGATCGCGCGAAGATCCCCAAGATCTACGACGCCCTCGTGATGGAGGGCTCGGACCTGACGCTCGAAGTGGAGCAGCAGCTCGGCGACGGCGTGGTGCGGACGATCGCGCTCGGTTCCTCCGAAGGTCTGCGCCGCGGCATGAAGGTGAAC
This sequence comes from Sulfurifustaceae bacterium, assembly GCA_041481875.1. Lineage (GTDB taxonomy): Bacteria > Pseudomonadota > Gammaproteobacteria > Acidiferrobacterales > Sulfurifustaceae > JACQFZ01. The sequence goes on along the minus strand of JBGPCS010000052.1, from coordinate 1,020 downwards.
AATACCGGCGCGCCCATCATGGTGCCGGTCGGCAAGGGCACGCTCGGGCGGATCATGAATGTGCTCGGCCAACCGATCGACGAAGCCGGCCCGGTGAAAACCGAAGAGCGGCGCTCGATCCACCAGAAAGCACCGAGCTTCGAGGAACTTTCACCGTCGACCGAGCTGCTCGAAACCGGCATCAAGGTGATCGACTTGGTTTGTCCGTTCGCGAAGGGCGGCAAGATCGGCCTGTTCGGCGGCGCCGGCGTCGGCAAGACCGTCAACATGCTCGAGCTGATCAACAACATCGCCAAGGAGCACTCCGGACTTTCCGTGTTCGCCGGCGTCGGCGAGCGCACGCGCGAAGGCAACGACTTCTATCACGAGATGTCGGAAGCCGGCGTCATCCGCCTCGACAATTTGTCCGAATCCAAAGTGGCGATGGTTTACGGCCAGATGAACGAGCCGCCCGGCAACCGCCTGCGCGTCGCGCTCTCGGGTCTGACGATGGCGGAATTTTTCCGCGACGAAGGCCGCGACGTGTTGTTCTTCGTCGACAACATCTACCGTTTCACTCTCGCCGGCACCGAAGTATCGGCGCTGCTCGGGCGCATGCCCTCCGCGGTCGGTTACCAGCCGACGCTCGCGGAAGAAATGGGCCGCCTGCAAGAGCGCATTACCTCGACTAAAAAGGGTTCGATCACCTCGATCCAAGCGGTCTACGTGCCCGCCGACGACCTGACCGATCCGTCGCCCGCGACAACTTTCGGCCATTTGGACGCCACCGTCGTATTGTCACGCGACATCGCCGCGCTCGGCATTTATCCCGCCGTCGACCCACTCGACTCCACCTCGCGCCAAGTCGATCCCAACGTCATCGGCGACGACCACTACAACACGACGCGCGCGGTGCAGGGCACCTTGCTTTCGGAAACGATCGCCTCCTTCGCCTCGAGGAGCACCACCGGCAGGTTCGTCCCCGCCTCCACGGCTTCCGCTTCGGCCCGGCTCGGACGTTCCGCCGCCCTCGTCGTGGCG
>JBGPCS010000051.1:0-9926 GCA_041481875.1 Sulfurifustaceae bacterium | reverse complement strand
TACTTCTTCAACGGCGGCGTCGAAACGCCCTACCCGAACGAAGACCGCATTCTCGTACCGTCGCCGAAGGACGTGGCGACCTACGACTTGAAGCCCGAAATGAGCGCGCCGCAGCTCGCCGAGGATATCGTCCAGGCGATTCGAAGCGGCAAGTACGAGGTAATCATTTCCAACTTCGCGAACGCCGACATGGTCGGCCACACCGGCAACTTCGACGCCGCCGTCAAGGCAATCGAGGCTATCGACGCGGCGCTCGGGCGGATCCTCGATGCGACGCTCGCCGGCGGCGGCGAGATGCTCGTCACCGCGGATCACGGCAACGCCGAAGAGATGTACGATCCGGTGACGGGCCAAATGCACACGGCGCACACGACGAATCCGGTGCCGCTCATTTATGTCGGCCGCCCGGCTACGATGGCGCCCACTGGAGCGCTGGAAGATATCGCGCCAACGATGCTGCATCTCATGGGGCTGCCGATTCCAAAGGAGATGACCGGACACATGCTGGTCGAACCTCGAGGCGGCGGCCTGTCCTCCGCCGCCAAGGCGCGTGGTTGAAATCGAGGCTGCCGCGCGCCGGCGTTACACTTGTCGTCGCACTCGTCCTTGGCGTCTTCATCGCGGGCGATTCGTTTGCCGTCGACGAACGCGAGGCGCAGCTCGAACGGTTGCGTACCCGCATCGATCGGCTGCAGCACGATCTCAACGACACCGTCGGCCGGCGCGACACCGCACGCGATGAATTGCAAAAAGAAGAGCAGCGCATCAACGAATTGATGCGCTCGCTACGCGAGACGGATTCTCGCCTTAAACTGCGCACGCGGACGTTGGCCGAGTTGAAGCGCCGCGAACAACGGGGGCGCGTGGCGCTACGCGAGCAACTCTTCGCGCTCGAATCGCAGGTTCGGGCAGCGTACACCGTCGGGCGACAACCGTACGTGAAAATGCTGCTGAACCAGGAAAGCCCTGCCGCGGCGGCGCGAATGCTCGCCTACTACCGCTATTTCAATGACGCGCGCGTTGCGCGCATCGCTGAAACCCAGGCGGTTCTCGCACGCCTGGAAGATGTGGAGAATCAAATCCGCGAGCAGACCCGCGACTTGGCGGCACTGCGCACGACGCAGGACGGTGAACGCCGAGCGCTGGAAGAATCTCGCCGGCGTCGCGCCGAAACCGTGGCGAAGCTCAATCGCGAAGTAACCGACCAGACGCAGGAAATCGCGCGTCTGCGCGCCGATGAAGAGCGGCTGACGCGACTCGTTCGCGAACTGAAAACGATGTTGCCGGAAACGATCGCGCCGTTCCCCGGTCCAAACCAGCGCTTTGCCGCCCTCAGGGGGAAACTCCCGCTTCCGACGTCCGGGCGAATCACCGCGCGTTACGGACAGACCAAAGGCGTCGGGGACATGACCTGGCGCGGTATCTTTTTGTCCGGGAAAGAAGGCGAAGACGTATACGCGGTGTCGCGCGGGCGCGTCGCTTTTGCCGAGTGGCTCAGAGGTTTTGGGCTACTCTTGATTCTGGATCATGGGGATGGCTATATGACGCTGTATGGACATAACGAAGCCCTGCACCGGCGCGCCGGCGAGTGGGTGGAGGCAGGGCAGCCGATTGCGGCTATCGGCAGTACCGGCGACGCGCCCGGTACCGGCGTATACTTCGAAATTCGGCACAACGGCGTTCCTAACGATCCCCTGCAGTGGTGCGCAATCGGTCGTGCGGGTGTAGCTCGCGGCCGGCGCTGAAAAAACCTGTAACTATCAATTAAATGATCACGGAGTCGAACATGAAGTCTGCCGCTCGTTACACCTTGGTCCTCATGCTCGGCATATTCGTCGGTGCCGGCATCACCTTCGATATGACGGTCATGGCGGAGCGCGAGCAGAGTAAAGGCGCCATGACGACGCTCCCGATCGATGAGCTGCGCACCTTCACTGAGATCTACGCCCGAATAAAAACCGACTACGTCGAGCCGGTCGAGGACAAGAAGCTGCTCGAGGAGGCCATCCAAGGCATGCTTGCTGGTCTCGATCCACACTCCAGTTATCTCGATGCCGAAGGTTTTCGCGACGTGCGCGTCGAAACCGAGGGTCAGTTCGGCGGTCTCGGTATCGAAGTCACGATGGAAAACGGCTTCGTGAAAGTCGTGTCTCCGATCGAAGATACACCGGCGGCGGGCGCGGGCCTGAAGCCGGGCGATCTCATCATTCGCCTGGACGAGAAAGCGGTGAAAGGCATGCAGCTGACCGATGCGGTGCGGCTCATGCGCGGCAAACCGGGAAGCGACATCGTGCTCACCGTGGTACGCGAGGGCAGCAACAAGCCGCTAAAGTTCACCGTGACTCGCGCTGTCATCAAGATCCAGAGCGTTAAGCAGCGCCTGCTCGAACCGGGCTATGGATACGTCCGCATAACGCAGTTCCAATCCGGCACGCCGAAGGCGTTGACCGCCGCGGTCAAGAAACTCGAAACCGACAACAAGGGTACGCTCAAAGGACTCGTGCTCGATCTGCGCAACAATCCCGGCGGCGTGCTGAACGCCGCTGTCGGCGTGAGCGACGCGTTCCTCGAAAAAGGGCTCATCGTCTACACCGAGGGGCGCGTGGCCGATTCGAGGCTCAAGTTTTCCGCGACGCCGGGGGACATCATGAACGGCGCACCGATGGTGGTGCTGGTCAATAGCGGATCGGCATCGGCATCGGAAATCGTGGCCGGCGCTCTGCAGGACCACAAGCGTGCCGTCATCATGGGGACGAAGACCTTTGGCAAAGGCTCGGTGCAAACGATATTGCCGGTGAGTAACGGCGCGGCGTTGAAGCTCACCACCGCGCGCTACTACACACCCGACGGCCGATCGATTCAGGCGTCTGGAATTGTGCCGGACATCGTCACGGAAGATGCGAAGATCACGCGCAATACCGACACCTCCGGCCGCCTACGGGAGGCGGATCTGGTGCGCCACTTGGAGAACGCCAACACCGACGTCAAAACCATCGACGTGCCAAAGCCGGGCGAGTCCGCCGGTCCGGGAGCGAAGACGACGCCCGACGAGGACTACCAGTTGCAAGAAGGTCTGAACCTACTGAAGGGCATCGCGATCTTCCACGCGAAGCGCTCGTAACCGCAGACGCTGACGTAACGCGGATTATTTCGGATGCGCGAAGCGCGGAGCGGCGGCTAGCGAAAGTCGAAACGCGTACCGAAAAAGATGCGGCTGCGGTCGGGGGAATACGGATCGAGCGCGGCGCCGTTTAGTCCGTAGCGTGCTTCCGCTTGCAGGCTCCAGTTCGGTTGTACCTGCCATTTCCAACCCGCCGCAATTTGCGAGCGGTCATCGTACGGCGATGCCAGATAGTTCGGATCGTCCGGGCTATAGACGTTGCGACGCAAACGGTACGACAAATACGGCGTGTGGTCCTGACCGAGCTGCACCTCCCCGCCAACCGAAAAGCCATAGTAGCGCCGGCCAAGTCGCTGGAACGTATCATCGCGCGCGCTTTCGTCGCCGATAAAGACGCTGCTGGTCATACCGGAACGGAGGATGCCTGATCCGGTGCTGGTCCACGACAGAGCCGCGCGCGCGTCGAGGACATCGAGGTTTGCGGTGGTCTGCATGCTCCAGGGCGCCTCGCTATATCCTGCCGCGAGCGCCACGCTGTTGGCGGCGTCCACGCGATGACGCAACTTGATCCCGAAACTGCTCAACCGGTTGGTGCTCAACCCCAAGATCGACGACTGCCCTGACGGTCCCGCGTGCAACGCCCCCGGCAGGATGATCTCGCCCGGACGCGGGCTGAGTTCTCCGTAGAACCGCAGCGTCGTTGCATCGTTGTAATACGCCAAGTCACGACCGTCCTCTTCGGAAGAACGACCCGGCGCAAGCGACCGGTAGGTACCGATGCCAAATGCGAGCCGAGTATCGCGACTGAATAGCGAGGGTGGCGTGCGAACCTGCCCCAGGCTGTCTTTAGCGGGCATCTCATCGAACCAGCTGAATCGCGCGGCGGTGGCGGCGCCAGGCAACGCGACAGCCAGCGCGGCTGCTAGAACGGTGTAGTGTCTATACGTCATGCGGATACAAACAACCCGAAAAACACTGAGAAAATAATATCACAGGGACGCCCGCTCCGTGGCGATGCGCGGGCAAATTTTTCGGCGCATCGGATTGGCCAGTTATGACTTACTTGTGTGGCCTAGCGCACCAAAGCAACCAAATCCCGACGACGGCGGCGGCAACGCCGATGAACGCGGAAACGCTGTGCCAAATTTCGGCATAGTTGCCGAATCCCAAAAGAAGCACCGCCGTAACTAGGAAAGCGCTGCCCACTACCGCCGAGTAATTTCGCCGCTCGCTTTCGCGCAACTGCTCGCGCAACTTTGTCAGTTCCGCGGATCTCCAGTTCAGCGTCAGCTCGCCGTCATGTGCTTGGCGCAAGTTCTCGTACAGAAGTCCCGGCACCCGGGGGAGCCACGCCCACCATTTCGGCGCCTCGGCGCGCAGTACGCGCAGCAAGGCGCGCGGCCCAAAATGTTCTCGCGCCCAGCGCTCAAGGTAAGGTTTAGCCGTCACCCACAGATCCAGCTCGGGATAAAGTCTGCGGCCCAATCCTTCGATGTTGAAAAGCGTCTTCTGCAGCAGCACCAACTGCGGTTGGATCTCCATATTGAATTGCCGTGCGGTCTGAAACAGTTGCAGCAACAAGCGTCCGAAGGAAATCTCGCTAAGCGGACGGGCGAAAATCGGCTCGCACACGGCTCGGATAGCCGCTTCGAATTCACCAATGGGCGTATCGGCCGGTACCCAACCCGCGCGCAAGTGCGCGTCCGCGACCGCACGGTAGTCACGGTTGAAAAACGCGAGAAAGTTGAGCGCGAGGTAGCGTTTGTCCTCCTCGCCAAGGGAACCCATGATCCCGAAATCGACCGCCCGATACTGGCCATCGTGCGAGACGAAGATGTTGCCGGGATGCATGTCGGCGTGGAAAAAACCGTCACGAAACGCTTGGGTGAAGAAAATTTCCACGCCGTTGTGCGACAACCGCTTGAGATCGATGCCCGCGGCCTTCAACGCGTCGATATTGCTGACGGGAATGCCGTGGATGCGCTCCATGACCAGCACCTGGCGGCGCGTGAGATCCCAGTAGACCGTCGGCACATAAAGCAAACTCGATCCGGCGAAATTCGCTTTCAGTTGACTCGCGTTCGCCGCCTCGCGGCGCATGTCGAGCTCGTTGCGGATGGCCCGCCGGAATTGATCGACGACCTCGACCGGCCGCAACCGGGGTCCATCGGGCAAGTACCGGTGCGCCAAACGCGCAAGCAGGTACATCAGCTCTAGATCCCGCTCGATCACTGCCTCAATGCCCGGACGCAACACCTTGACCGCCACTTCGGTTCCGTCGTGCAGTTGCGCGATATGCACCTGCGCGACCGACGCCGATGCGATCGGCTGCGTGCCGAATCGGCTGAAATGCGTATTGAGCGGCGCACCGAGCGCCTCGGCCACGATGCGCTCGGCCTGTTCCCCGGGAAACGGCGGGACCTGATCTTGCAGCTTGACCAGCTCCTCGAAGATATCTTCGGGCAGCAGATCCGGCCGCGTCGAGATCACCTGCCCGAGTTTGACGAACACCGGGCCAAGTTCTTCGAGCGCCTCGCGCAGCCGCACGCCGCGCGGCGCGGCGCCGCGTCGAAGCAACCGCCGCGGCAACAGCCGCAACAGCAACCGATAAGGACCGAGCAAATGAATCGCGGCGATGAACTCGTCGAGGTCATGCTTCACGAAGACGCGCGTGATGCGTGCGAGCCGCATGACTTGTCGCACGCGCCGTCTCATGGGGTGCCGGCGAGACGTGCGAGGCGCTTCTCCAGCCGGTCTGCGTCCGCGCGCAATCGATCCACCTCGCGCAGGAACGCCTCCACGCGCTCGCGTTTCGCGAGCACGAACGCCTCCTCCTTGAGATACTCGGCACCGTCGATCGCGAACGTGCGCGCCGCTTCTCGAGCCCAGTGAAAAACCCCGCGCGCGAGCCGCGCGAGTTGATGCGCCGGTATATCGCCGACGACGCGTGCCAACCCTTCTTCCCAGTCGGGATCAAGATCAGAGAGCAAGCGTTGAAACCGCTGACCGAGCTCGATATCGCCGCGGATGGTGAGTGCGTCGGATACGGTCGGGCCGCGAAAGAATTGGTTGAGAAACACCGTCGCGTTTCCGCTGATGGTGACGTCCGGCATCCGCTCGGTGTCACGCCGCAGCCTCACTCCATCCTCGGTCGGCATCGCGTAGAGACGCAGCGGTGCGTCGCCCTGCGCCAGCTCGAGCAAAATAACCTTGCCTCGCAGCTCGCCCAAACGTTGCATGCCCTCGGGATCGAGTCGCAGCGTCCGGTTCACCGCGGCCTCGAGCAACCGATCGAAGCCGCTCGCTTTATCCTCGGTCGATGCGTTCAGAATTTATAACCTCGGTGGAGAGCGACGATACCCCCGCTCAGATTGAAATAACTAACTCGCTCGAAGCCCGCGAGCTCCATCATGCCCCTGAGCGTTTCCTGGTCCGGATGCCGCCGGATCGACTCGGCCAGATAGCGGTAGCTCGCCTCATCGCGCGCGACGACCCGGCCGAGCAAAGGCAAAAGATTAAGGGAGTAAGCGTCGTAAATCGGCCGCAGCGCCGCCAACCGGACGCGGGAGAACTCGAGCACAATCAGCCGCCCGCCCGGTTTCAACACGCGAAACATCGAGGCGAGCGCGCGATCGATGTGCGTCACGTTGCGTAGCCCAAACGCAATCGTCACGCAGTCGAATTCATCGTCCGGAAACGGGAGACACTCCGCGTCGGCGCGAACGAAATCCACGTTGCCCGCGATACCGCGATCCGCCATGCGCGCGCGGCCGACGTCCAGCATCGCGTCGTTGATATCGCTCAACACGACCATCCCCGACGAACCCACCTTCGGCGCCAGCAGCGCCGTCATATCGCCGCTTCCGCCCGCGACATCGAGCACGCGGCTTCCGGCGCGCGCGCCGCTCAACGACACGGCATAACGTTTCCACAGCCGATGCACGCCGAACGACATGAGATCGTTCATGAGGTCGTAGCGGCTGGCGACGGAGCGGAACACGTCGCCGACTAAACCGCTCTTTGTCGCCGCCGGCACTTCGCGAAAGCCGAAGTGCGTCGTCGGCGTGCCCTTGGGATTGTCCGGCATGCGCTCGCTACGACTCCGACGCCGTCTTGCGCTGATGTCCGGATTGCTCCAGGCGCGCGAGGTATTCGTGCCACAAGCGTTGGTGATTGACGGCCAGATGGTGCAACCATTCCCAGGAATAGAGGCCGGTGTCATGACCGTCGTCAAAACAAAGTCGAACAGCATACGTCCCCACCGGCTCTATCCTGGCGATGTTGACGTGCTCCTTGCCGATCTGCAGCACTTCCTGTCCCGGACCGTGGCCGCGCACTTCGGCCGACGGCGAATACACACGCAAGTATTCGCACGGCAGCCGGTAATGCCCGCCGTCGTCGAAGACGATTTCGAGGATGCGCGACTTCTGATGCAGCTTGATATCGGTCGGCCGGATGACGGGCTTGCGCATAGTCGTTCTAGGCGGTGACAGCGGAGGCATGATACGACGCGCGATCGCCGTATCGCCACGAATTTGTAATGGTAATCAAATTGTAATATTAATGGTATGAAATGTTCGCCCTAACGGTCCCGGCCCATGCAGAACTCGCGCGGTAAAATTCTGATCGTCGATGACGAGGCGGCCATCCGCCAGATGGTTAGCCTCGCGCTCGCGCAAGCGGGCTACGTCTGCGTGGAAGCCGCCGACACCGGCGAAGCGCAAAGCCGCATTGTCAACGACACGCCGGATTTGGTCTTGCTCGATTGGATGCTGCCGGGCGTGAGCGGCATCGAGTACGCGCGGCGCTTGCGGCGCGAAAAACTCACGCAGAGCCTGCCGGTCATCATGCTCACCGCACGCACCGAAGAGGAAGACAAGGTGCGCGGTTTGGACAGCGGCGCCGACGACTACATAACGAAACCATTCTCCCCCCGCGAGCTGCTCGCGCGCATCAACGCGCTGCTTCGACGCCAAGCGCCGCTGACGGCCGAAGTCCCGGTCGAAATGGACGGTCTATCGCTCGATCCGGTTACGCACCGCGTAAGCGCCAACGGCGCGCACCTCGCGCTGGGTCCGACGGAATTTCGCCTGCTGCACTTCTTCATGGCCTACCCCGAGCGCGTCCACTCGCGCGAGCGGCTGCTGAACGGCGTCTGGGGCGACAACGTGTACGTCGAGGAGCGCACGGTGGACGTGCACATTCGCCGCTTGCGCAAAGCGCTGACGCCGACGGCGCACGATCGCCTGATCCAAACGGTGCGCGGCGCCGGGTACCGCTTCTCCGCGCAAGGATAAGCGCGGGTCGCATGCGTCAGAGCTTGTGGCGAGAAATTTGGATTTTGCTCGCCCTGCTGGCAGGCGGCTTAGCGGTCGGCGCGCTGGTACAACATCCGTTCCTCTTTCCCACCATCGGCCTCCTCATCTACGCCGCGTGGCAATTGCGGCGGCTCTATCAGCTGCATAAATGGCTACGCTCGGATAAAAGCGGCGAATTGCCGGACGTGCCGGGTCCATGGGGAGACGTGTTCCACCAAACGCGCAAGCTCGTGCGTCAATCGGCGCGGCGCGCCGACGAACTGACGGAAGCGCTGATACGCTTTCAAAACGCCGCGGCGGCAATGCCGGATGCGGTGGTGATCCTCTCCGAGCAGGAAGAAATCGAGTGGGCCAATCCATCCGCCGCGGTGCTGCTCGGCGTCGACTACCCGCGCGATCGCGGCATGCGCCTGTCGAACTTGCTACGCGATCCGGAATTCACCCAGTACTTGCATGAGGCGGACTTCTCGGAGCCGCTCGAGATGGATTCATCCGCGCGGCCCGACCACAACGTGTCGCTGCAAATAATACCGTACGGCATCCAGCTGAAGCTCATTCTGGCGCGTGACGTAACGCGCTTGCACCAATTGGAGCAAATGCGCCGCAGCTTCGTCGCGAACGTGTCGCACGAATTGCGCACGCCGGTGACGGTGCTCGGCGGTTACGTCGAAACATTGAGCGGCATCGACAACCTTCGTGCCGACGATCTAAAGAAACATCTCGCGACCATGCACGAGCAGGCGGTACGCATGCAGCGCCTCGTGGATGACCTGCTAATGCTCTCGCGCCTCGAAACCGCGCCGCCGCGATTGAAGGAGGAAGTAGTGGACGTACCGGCACTGCTCGCCGGTTTGAAGGAGCAGGCGGAGATCTTGAGCGCGGAAGCGAAGCACCACATCGTGCTCGATGCCGAGCGGGGTTTAAACCTGCTCGGTAGCCGCGAGGAGCTACATAGCGCCTTCATGAATCTCATCAACAACGCCGTGCGGTACACGCCTGGCGATGGCACGATCACGTTGCGCTGGTATAGCGACGATACCGGCGCCAAGTTTTCCGTCGCCGACACCGGCGAGGGGATCGCGCCGGAACACATCCCGCGTCTCACCGAACGCTTTTATCGCGTCGACAGCGCTCGTTCGCGCGCGTCGGGCGGCACCGGCCTCGGCTTGTCGATCGTCAAGCACGTGCTGCTGCGCCACAACGCACATCTCGACGTTCAAAGCGATCTCGGTCAGGGCAGCAATTTTACCTGTGTATTCCCCGCCTCCCGCGTCGTGCACGCGTCGGCCGAGCAACGCGCGTCGACGCTAGCCCGCTAGCCGGGGTTCGCGCCGACGCACAATTTCTCTACCTGATATTTAAGCGCAACTCGCCGTCACGGACAACGGTTTTGATATGCTAAGGAACCTCTGATTAAGTGAACATTCACCGCAAAGGCGCAAAGGACGCGAAGAAAAACATGAGATTTTTATCGAGAAAACCCTTTG
>JBGPCS010000050.1:0-10126 GCA_041481875.1 Sulfurifustaceae bacterium | reverse complement strand
GCTCCGTCGGCATGTCGCCAATCTCGTCGAGGAACAACGTGCCGCCGTTCGCCTGCTCGAAGCGCCCCTGCCGCTGGGTGGTCGCGCCGGTGAACGCGCCGCGCTCGTGGCCGAACAGTTCGGATTCGAGCAGCTCGCTCGGAACGGCGGCGATGTTGATGGCGATGAAGGGTTTTTCCGCGCGCGGACTGTGGTTGTGCAGCGCCCGCGCCACCAGTTCCTTGCCCGTGCCCGAGGCGCCGTTAATGAGCACGCTCAGGTGCGAACCGGACAGACGCCCGATGGCACGGAAGACCTCCTGCATGGACGCGGCGGCCCCGATGATTTCCGGCATCGGCTCCTCGGCGGGCGACTCCACGCGTCGGCGCTTACGGTGCTCCAGTGCGCGGCGCACGAGGTTGACCGCTTCGTCCACGTCGAAGGGCTTCGGCAGATACTCGAAGGCGCCGCGCTGATAGGACGCGACGGCGCTGTCGAGATCGGTATAGGCGGTCGTGACGATGACCGGAATCTCCGCGGCCTTGTGCTGAATGAGCGACAGCAGTTCCAGACCGTCGGTGCCGGGCATGCGGATGTCGGTGACGATGGCGTTCGGCTGTGCGCGATCGAGCAACTCGTCCATTTCTCTGGCGGAGTCGAACGCGCGCACGGAAAACCCCGCTTGCTCCAGCGCCTTCTGCAGCACCCAACGGATCGATTGATCGTCATCGATGACCCACACGATCTCCTGTTTAGCCATTGCCGTTCTCCAAGGGTAAGTACACGACGAAAATCGTTCGGCCCGGTCGGCTTTCGCACTCGATCAGGCCGCCGTGCTTGGTCACGATGTCCTGTGCGATCGAAAGACCTAAGCCGGTACCATCCGCGCGTCCGGTAACCATCGGGTAGAAGATGTGCTCGAGGAGCTCGGGTGGGATACCGGGGCCGTTGTCCTCGATTTCCGCTCGCAGCACCAGCCGATAGCGCCGCTGGCCGATGGTGAACCCCCGATCCACGCGCGTTCGTAGCACGATGGTGCCGCGGCCCTCGACCGCCTGCACCGCGTTGCGCACGATGTTGAGGATCGCCTGAATCAGTTGTTCCGAATCGCCGTCGAGCCCGGGAAGGGACGGATCGTAGTCGCGCTCGATGTGTAACCCGCCCGGAACTTCGGCGAGCATCAGGAGCCGCACGTGCTCAAGCACGGCATGCACGTTGACCGCGCGTTTGGCCAACGGTTGATGCGGACCGATCATGCGATCGACCAGATTCCGCAAGCGATCGGCCTCGTGAATGATGATGCGCGTGTACTCTTTGAGTCCCTTCGGCAGCAGCTCGCGCTCGAGCAGTTGCGCCGCCCCGCGCAGTCCGCCGAGTGGGTTTTTGATTTCGTGCGCCAAGCCGCGCATCACCGCGCGGTTCGCGGCCTGTCGGTCGAGCACGTTTTCATCACGCGCACGTCGAAGCAGCCGGTCGATCTGCGTCAGTTCGACCAGCAATGCCGACCGCGCTGCGTCGTCGCCTCCGTCGTCGCTCGAGATTTCCGACAGCGGCGTAATCACGCAATCGAGAGTCAGCGGGCGATGGCCGGGCAGCTCCACGCTCACGCCGCGCGCGGTAATGGGGTGGCCGGTGCTGAGCGATTCGCGCAGTGCCTGCAGCAACGCGTCGCCGCTCGCAAACATATCGGCGAATCGATGTCCGATCATCTTCTTGGTGCTCGCCTCGAACATCATTTCGCCGGCCGGGTTGATCCCGGTCAGGCGCAGCTCGCGATCGAGCGTCACCACGGCGGTGGTCAGATTTTCGAGAATAGCTTGGGCCGACTCCGGTGCCTTCATGGGTACGAGTCCGTGCAGCGGCGGCACAAACAAAAAACGCCCCCAGGTCTGGGGGCGTCTTTCGGGCCACATACGGCTGCGGTCAAACGCTGTAATACATATCGAACTCGACCGGATGTGTGGTCATGCGCAGACGCGTGACCTCCTGCATCTTGAGGCCGATGTAGGCGTCGATCACGTCGTCGGTGAACACGCCGCCCACCTTCAAGAAGGCGCGATCCTTGTCGAGGTAGTCGAGCGCCATGTCGAGCGAGTGGCACACGGTCGGGACCTTCTTCTCTTCCTCGGGCGGCAGGTCGTACAAGTCCTTGTCGATCGGCTCGCCCGGATGGATCTTGTTCTGAATGCCGTCGAGGCCCGCCAGCATCATCGCGGTGAACGCGAGATACGCGTTGCTGCCGGCGTCCGGGAAACGCACTTCGATGCGCCGTGCTTTCGGGCTCGGCACGTACGGAACCCGGATCGATGCCGAGCGATTGCGCGCGGAGTAGACGAGCAACGTCGGCGCCTCGAAGCCGGGTACCAAACGCTTGTAGGAATTGGTGCCGGAATTGGTGATCGCGTTCAATGCGCGCGCGTGCTTGATGATGCCGCCGATGTAGTAGAGCGCGAGCTGCGACAGTCCGCCGTACTCGTTGCCGCTGAACATATTCTTGCCGTCTTTGAACAGCGATTGGTGTACATGCATGCCTGAACCGTTGTCGCCGACCAGAGGCTTCGGCATGAAGGTCGCGCTCTTGCCGTACGAGTGCGCGACGTTATGCACGCAGTACTTGTAGATCTGGAGCTCGTCCGCCTTCCTCACCAGGCTCGCGAATTTCATGCCGATTTCGTTCTGGCCCGCGGTCGCAACTTCGTGGTGATGGGTTTCGATCTCGACTCCCATCTCCATCATGGCGAGGCACATCGCCGAGCGGATGTCTTGCAGCGAATCAACCGGCGGCACCGGGAAGTAGCCGCCCTTGACGCCCGGGCGATGGCCGAGGTTGCCGCCCTCGTAGACTTTTTCGGTATTCCACGAAGCTTCTTCCGAATCGACCTTCGCGAAGCAGCCGCTGATGTCGGCGCCCCAGCGCACGTCGTCGAAAATGAAGAACTCGGCCTCCGGACCGAAGTACGCGGTATCGGCGATGCCGGTACTCTTCAGATACGCTTCCGCGCGCTTGGCGAGCGAGCGCGGATCGCGCTCATAGCCCTGCATAGTGGATGGCTCGATCACATCGCAACGTAACACTAGTGTCGGCTCGTCCATGAACGGATCCATCACGGCGGTGGCGGCCTCCGGCATGAGGATCATGTCCGACTCTTGAATGCCCTTCCAACCGGCGATCGAGGAACCGTCAAACATTTTGCCTTCCTCGAACGTCTCAGCGCTGACTTGGCCCGACGGCACCGTGACATGCTGTTCCTTACCCTTGGTGTCGGTGAAGCGATAGTCGATGAACTTCACCTTGTTCTCTTTAATCAACTTCAATACATCGGCGGGAGACATCTCAGATTCCTCCAAAAAAGTGGCATGCGGTGTGTGAGCTTAACGCACAATTTTGACCATCGGTTAATTGCACGAAATATGCCACGCGACTTCGCGCGTAAGCCGATGATCAAAAAGATTTACTCCGTCACGTGGCGATAGTGCGCGCACCAGAACAGGACTCGTCCTACGAACGAGTCCCCATTATGGGGCGGACGAGTGGAAATAGATTTCGATCCTGCCGATCTCCGGATCGCGCTCGGCCGCCAGCGCGAACCGGTGCGCTAGCGCGCGCCCGGCCTCCGCGGTGGTCACGGCGGACAGCGGCAAACGTAGCTCGACGTCGACTCGGCCTTGCCCGTAGTGCAGCAGCATCTGCTCGATCAAATCGGCTTCGGGAATTTCCGCAAAGTAGCGGTTCAATCGCTGCGCGATCTCTCCCCGCAGCGGCAATTGTGGATCGGCATTGCCCGCGCCGTCTTCCTCCGTATCGATGTGCACCATGACGTCGGCGACGGTCGGGATTCGCTGCATCAGGCGTTTGCGCACGACTTCGCCGATCTGATGTCCTTCGGAGACGCTCAGGTCGCGATCGACGAGGATATGCACGTCGACAAACGCTTCGCTGCCCGCGCGTCGAGTGCGCAATAGATGCAGCGCCCGCACCCCCGCGACTTCTTCGATGGCGCGCCGAATCGCCTCGCGCTGCTCGGTGTCGAGCCCGGTATCGACCAGCTCGCGCAGCGCCTGCCAGCCGAGCTGAGCGCCGATCTTCGCGATGAGAATCGAGACAGCAATCGCGGCAACTGCGTCGAGGTAACCGAATCCGTAGATCGCGCCGCCGATACCGATAAGGACGATGAGTGAGGAAATGGCATCGCTTCGGTGATGCCACGCATTGGCGCGCAGCATCGCCGAGTCGAACCGGGTTGCGGTGCGCATGGTGTAGCGGTACAGCCATTCCTTTGCACCCAGTGTCACGAGTGCAACCCAGAACGTGATCCCCGAGGGCGCGGTGAAAGGCCGCGGATCGAATAGCCAGCGATCGCCCGCACGCCAGGCGATGCCAAGGGACACGGCGATCAGCATCACGCTTAGAACCAGCGTCACAGCGGTCTCGATGCGCGCGTGACCGTACGGATGCTCGTCATCGGCGCCTTTCGCCGTATGCTCGAGCGCGAACAGCACGATCACGTCAGTGATCAAATCGGACAGTGTATGGAAACCATCGGCGACCAACGCCTGCGACCTGCCGATAGTGCCAACGACGATCTGCGCCGCCGTCAGCACGAGGTTCAGAACGACACTGACCCATGTGACGCGACGGCTCGCCCGGTAGCGGGTTGGGTCGGCGGCATCGAAAGCGCTCGCGTGGACGCCGCTCATGAATGCTTCACGCGCAGCGTGACGCGTACTTCTCCCTCGACGTTGGAGCTGGACAGGAGCTCGTGCCCGTGCACGCGGCACCAACTTGGAATGTCGTGCATCGCACCCGGGTCGGTCGCCTGCACTTCCAGCGTGTCGCCGGGCGCGAGGCGCGCGACGGCGTTTTGCGCACGGATGACCGGCATCGGGCAAAGCAGACGGCGCGCGTCGAGCACGTGGTGTGTCATAGATACCAGGTCTCGGGAATCGCGTCGGCGGTAAGGGGCGAGACGTCTCGCGTGTGCGTCCGACCGGCTTGATCGGTAATGGCGACCGTCACCTGAGCCGCTTCGCGTCCCTTGCCGAAGCGCGCAGTCAAGCGTGCAGCGAGCTCTAGATCGTCCTCGGATACGTCCCCCTCAATCAGCGCCAGCGGCCCGGTGTGGCTCGTCGCGTAGAGATGCGTGTACTGTCGGCGAAAGCCCAACAGGAAATTGGTTTCGCCTTCATCGCGCGCCACGATGAGCTTGAAGTGCGGCCGCGGGCGCAGATGTCGCCCGACCTTGAGCAACACGATATCTTCGAGCTCGTAGCGTTTTTCGCCGCGCGTCTCCCAGAGGTCCGCGAGCTTGCGCGAGTACTGGGCGTTGGTCAGAAAACAGCAACCGCCGGCCGGCTGCGCGTAGTCGGTAAAACCATATTGCGCGGCGAGCGCGATCTGCGGTTTGCGACCGCGTCCGTTGAAATCGAACAAACGATCGCGATCGACCCAGCCTTCGCGCTCCGGCAGCGTCGGGGGCAGGAGTTTCGCGCACAGCGGGCGCAGTAGTCGATCGAAGGCGCCCGACTCGCGCGCGACCACCGGCATCGTATCGCGGCGCTGCGACATCGGGCGTTGGCCGATTACCTCGCCGGTCACGATGAAGTCGAATTGGTTGGCCTCCATCCATTCGCGCGCCTTGCCGACCATGAATCCCTTGCAATCGAGACACGGGTTGAGATTGGCGCCGTAGCCGTGCTTCGGATTGATCACGACGTCCTTGTACTCCTCGATCACGTCGATCAGGTGCAACTTGATACCGAGCTGCTCGGCAACCCAGAGCGCGTTGTTGCGCTTCGGGCGCTCCCGCGCCTCGCTGCGTATCGCCTGGGTGTGGCCTTCGATACAAAAGCCGGTATAAAAATTGATACCCTCCACCCAAACGCCGTGGTCCTGCATGACTCGCGCAGCGAGCATCGAGTCGAGGCCGCCGGAGATTAGGGCTATGGCTTTGCGGGGTGAGGGACGGCTGGGTGGGGCGACTGTCATCGGTATAGACTGAGCGACGCGAATGTGACCGATATTGAAAGATGTGCCTGCGATCGTACGCCTCAGCGGCGCAAAGGACTATTCTACAAAGATCGTGGAAACGAGAACGGGCCTTTGCAGGCCCGCTCTTAGTTTTTTGTTGCCGGCTCTTGCGGCCGGACTCCTCCGGGTGATTCGGGCGTTGCCCTGACACGCAGGACGGGCACCTTAACCAATCGAGGCGAAATTGTCTATTCTGAATTCGATGGAAGCGCGATGTGGCGTCGAACCCGGGTCCGCGCTGCCCGCAGGCCTCGCAAATTCGAATGAGCCATGAAACTACGCTGGCGGCGTAAACGGACCGGCATCGGCTGGCAGCTGACACGCGTGGGGCGAGTCCTTCATTGGACGTTGCGACTGGCGCTGATACTGTTGCTCGCGGATCTGTTCTACCTGATGTTGAGTTGGCCGGACTGGAAATCGATCGCGGCCGGCCAAGTCCCCAAGTCGAACTTCATCCGCGAATACGAATCGAGACGCGCCGACGACAGGACGTTGCCGCCGCTGCACTGGCAGCCGGTCCCGCTTGCCGCCGTCCCGATATATCTTACGCGCGCCGTCATTTTAGCCGAGGACGCGCGCTTCTATCAGCACAGCGGTTTCGACCTGATCGCTTTCGAAGAGGCGATGAACTACAACCTGGCCGAGGGACGAATGGCGTTGGGCGCGAGTACGATCTCGCAGCAAACCGTGAAGAACCTGTTTTTGAGCTCGGCGCGCAATCCACTGCGCAAATGGCATGAACTCGTATTGACCTGGGGGCTCGAACGAAACGTCAGCAAGCGCCGCATCCTCGAGCTCTATCTGAATATCGCCGAGTTCGGGTCGGGCGTATATGGAGTGCAGGCGGCGGCGCAAACGTATTTCGGCACATCGGCGGGTGCGCTGACGATCGAACAGGCGGCGAAACTCGTCGCGAGCCTGCCCGCGCCCGAACGGCATAACCCAGCCACCCACACCGGTTACTTCGATCGGCGGTCGCAGAAGATACTTAATTTACTGGTTCGCTACCCCGGCGATGCCGCGGAAGTGATAGGCCGCGAGCTACGTGCCGCGCCGCCGGAAAGTCGCGCTTCCTCGGTACACGCCATCTGAGAGCCGTCGTGCGCCGCCCTGTGTGCGTCGCTATAATCGCGGACGGGTGAAGTCTCGCAGATAAAATAAATCTCCGACTACCGGAACGCCGTTCGCGTCTAGATTCGTGACCTTTCAAGAACTGATATTCACGCTCGAGCGCTACTGGGCCGACTACGGTTGCGTGGTCCTGCAACCGTACGACATGGAAGTCGGTGCCGGTACGTTTCACACCGCCACGTTCTTGCGCGCGCTCGGGCCGGAGCCGTGGAACGCGGCGTATGTGCAGCCTTCGCGTCGCCCGAAGGACGGGCGCTACGGTGAAAATCCCAATCGGTTGCAGCACTATTACCAGTATCAAGTGGTGCTGAAGCCCTCGCCCAAAGACATCCAAGATATCTATCTCGATTCGCTCAAGGCGATCGGTATCGATCCGCGCAAGCACGACATTCGTTTTGTCGAGGACGACTGGGAGTCGCCCACGCTCGGCGCGTGGGGGCTCGGCTGGGAGGTGTGGTTGAACGGCATGGAGGTGACGCAGTTCACCTATTTCCAAGAAGTCGGCTCGCTGCCGTGTAAGCCCGTACTCGGTGAGATCACGTACGGCTTGGAACGCTTGGCGATGTATCTGCAAGGTAAGGAAAGTATTTTCGATCTGACATGGGCGCCGGGTGTGACCTACGGCGACGTTTACCATCAGAACGAAGTTGAGCAATCGAAGTACAACTTCGAGCTTTCCAACGTGCAGTGGCTGCTCGGGCAATTCAACGGCTTCGAGTCGGAGGCGAAGCGCCTGATCGAAGCCGGGCTGCCGTTGCCCGGCTACGAGATGGTGATGAAGTGTTCGCACGCCTTCAATCTGCTCGATGCTCACGGCGCCATCTCGGTAACCGAGCGGGCCGGTTACATTGGGCGCGTACGCGCGCTGTCGCGGTTGGTGGCACAGGCGTACTACGACTCGCGCGAGCGGCTCGGTTTTCCCATGCTGAAGCAACCGCAGCTTGCGCGAAAGAAGGCGCAAGGCTAAGCGAGGTAATTGTGTTCATCAGCAACGGTTGCCAAACGCGTAGGGTGCGCTGCGCGCACCAACAGATAGAGGCTGGTGCGCACAGCGCATCCTACATTTTTTAATTATCCCGTGCCGAAAAAGAAATCCGCCAAGGCCGAGAAAGTCGAAAGTCTGCTCGTTGAGCTGCTAACCGAAGAGCTGCCGCCGAAATCGTTGCAGCGGCTATCGGCAGCGTTCGCTCAAGGTGTCCATGCTGGTCTCAAGGAAAGATTTTTCCTGACCGCGCGCAGCGAAGTCGAAGCTTTTGCCACGCCGCGTCGCTTGGCGGCCAGAGTAAGTGCCGTGCTCGCCAAGCAGCCGGACCGCGCGATCGAGCGCAAGGGCCCTTCGCTGCAAGCCGGTTTCGACCCCGCCGGCAAACCCACGAACGCGTTACTCGGTTTCGCGCGTTCGTGCGGCGTCGATGCATCGAAATTGGAGCGACGCAAGGACGAGAAGGGCGAGCACTTCGTCTATCAAACACAGCAGAAGGGCGAGCCGCTGGCGCGGCATCTAGCCGCCGTCGTGGAGACCGCACTGAAAAAACTTCCCGTCGCGAAGCTCATGCGTTGGGGTTCGGGCGAGGCGCAGTTCGTGCGCCCGGCGCACGGCGTGATTTTGTTGTACGGCGCGAAAACGATACCGGGTACGGTGTTGGGGTCGGCGAGCGGAAACAGGACACGCGGCCATCGGTTCTTAAGCAAAGGTCCGATCACGATTAAGCGTGCCGGCGACTATGAGCGGGTGCTCGATAAGCAGGGCAGCGTGATCGCCTCGTTCGATCAGCGGCGCGAGGTTATCGTGCGGGGATTGGACAAACTCGTTGCGAAGGTCGGTAAACAAGCAAGCTGGCGCCTGGGCAAGGAGATGGATCTGGTGAACGAAGTGACGAGCATCGTCGAGAGTCCGTGCGTGTACGTCGGCGGGTTCGATCGTTCCTTCCTCGATGTGCCGCGCGAGTGCCTCATTGTCAGCATGCAGCAGCACCAGAAGTATTTCCCGGTCGCGGACGCAAACGGCGAGTTACTGCCGAAGTTCCTGTTCGTCGCCAACATGCATCCCGCGGACGCGAGCCAGATCGTCCACGGCAACGAGCGCGTGCTGCGCGCGCGCCTCTCCGACGCGAAGTTCTTCTACGACCAAGATCGCAAGGAGCGGCTTGAAACCCGTGTGCCGCGACTGGCCCAGGTGGTTTATCACAATAAACTGGGAACCCAGCGCGACCGCAGCGACCGGATAAAGCTCATCGCCGGAGCCATTGCGCGCAATCTCGGCGCCGATAGTGGATTGGCCGAGCGCGCCGCCGAACTGTCCAAGGCCGATTTGCTCACCGACATGGTCGGCGAGTTTCCGGAGTTGCAGGGTACGATGGGGCGTTATTACGCGTTGCACGACGGCGAACCGCGCGAAGTCGCCGACGCGATCGAACAGCATTACTTTCCGCGTGTCGCGGGCGCGCCGTTGCCGGAACAGCCGGTGGCGGTATGCGTGGCGCTCGCGGACAAACTCGACTTGCTGGCCGGCATGTTCGGCATCGGCCAGCAGCCGACCGGCGATAAGGATCCCGTCGGTCTACGGCGCGCGGCCCTGGGCATCATTCGAATTATCGTGGAAAAGCATCTGCCGGTATCGTCCAATGATCTGGTCAACCTCGCTTTCCAGCATCAACCTGGCGTGGGTGACGCGGGAACCGATCTTCTACTGTTTCTGTATGATCGACTTCGCGGTTATCTGCGTGACCTAGGGCATAGCGCACAGGAAATTGAGACAGTGTTGTCTGCTGGAGTCCTGAACGCCCTAGCGGAAGTTCCAGCGGTGCTGGAGGCGATCAAGAAGTTCCAAAGCTTACCGGAGGCCGCCGAACTAGCCGCCGCCAACAAGCGTATTGTGAACATCATTAAAAAAGCCGGTGTAGAAAAGATAAACGCCGATGCCAACGTTCTCGCAGAGCCGGCCGAGCGCGCGCTGTACGACGCGCTGCAAGAGTTGCAGCCCGATGT
>JBGPCS010000049.1:0-10189 GCA_041481875.1 Sulfurifustaceae bacterium | reverse complement strand
GTTACGCGGTTCTGCGGCACAAGGGACCGTACGCGGACATGTAGGCGGCTTACCAGTGGCTCTACGGCGAGTGGGTACCGCAATCGGATAAAGAAGTCGGCAACGCACCCGCGTTCGAAGAATACCTGAACAGCCCGCGCGACACGGCGCCGATGGAGTTGCTAAGCGATATCTACTTGCCATTGAAGTGAGAGTGAGCGATGAAAGACAGAAAGAGTTGGACGGACAAGATGAAATCTTCCCGACCGCACGAGGTGAAACCGGCGCCGATCGACATCGCCGGAATGAAGATGGGGCAAATCATGCTCGTGCCGACACCCGCGATCGTCGACCGCTTTATTCGCACGATCCCCAAAGGCACGAGCATGGACATTAGAACCTTGCGATCAAAGCTCGCCCGCCGCTATCGGGCGGAGGTGACTTGCCCGATCACGACCGGTTTTCATCTCAGGACCGTGGCCGAAGCGGCCTATGAGGCCTACGAGCGCGGCGCAAAGTTGCGCGACATCACACCGTTCTGGCGCGTCTTGGATGCGGATGCGCCGACGAGCAAGCGACTCGTCTGTGGCGTGATGTTCATCCGGAAGCAGCGTGCGCGCGAGAGGATCAAGACGTCGATGAGATAGGGCGGCGTTGATTCCACCGCCAAACTGCGCTTTGATCGGGCAGATAGGGCTACACGACGCTCGCGAGGCGAAATTTCGTCCCGCAGATCGTTACGCTCTCCTTCTTTGTCGGTAATTCGCGCGCGCGGGCCGCGGCGATCGTTGTTCGCGGCGCAGTCACCGTAAGCGTGAAGGCGTCAATCCCGTCGCCGCGCGCGCCTGTCGCCACGAAATTGAGCGCGCCGCCGTCGATGTCGAGACGATATGCGTCGCGATCTTTGACGGGATCTTCCAGTTCGAGCACTTGCGACCATCGCCGCGACATCGCTTCGGGATTGGCGGCTTCTATTGCCACAGCCCGAATGTTCCGCGCGCCCTTCGAAACATGTTTTTTCCAATCGGGTCCGGCCCAGCGCCAGGAATCGGGCGGCGTCGACTGATCGAGCGAAACGATCGCGCCGCCGATGTCCTTCGGGTGCAGCTGCGCGGCGCGAATGTCCTCGTGGTTCGCTTGCCAGATCACCCGGACGCCAAGGCGCTCGATCCGAGTGCGAGCGCGCGCGAGATCGTCGGTTTGCAAAATAATCATGTAGGCTGAGTCGCCGCGCCGTTCGAGGTGTCGGCCTGCGGCCGTGCCGAGCTGGATCGGCGCGATCACCTCGAGAAACTGATCACCGATCGACATGACGGCATTGTGCAAGCCGAACTCGGCGACCTGCGGATCGCGATACGCCACGCTTACACCGAAGACGCTTTCGAGGTTCGCGACGGTCGACTCCAGATTGTGCGCGACCAAAACGATTTGACGGATTCGTAAGCTCATCGGGCTTTGAAATTCGGCTCACGCTTTTCGAGAAAAGCCTTAACGCCCTCGCGGTGGTCTTCGGTTTCGCCGCAGCGTAGGTGCGTCCACGCTTCCCGATCGAGCATCGTCGCGTAGTCCTGGGCGGATGCGAGCCGTACGTTTTCTTTCATATAGCGGTAGGAGACGAGCGGGCCGCATGCCACGCGCGCTGCGACCTCACGTACCGTCGCCATGAGCTGGTCGTGCGGGACGACTCGATTCACGAGTCCGAGCTGTAGCGCCTGCTCGGCGGTCAACACGTCCGAGAGAAAGAGCAGCTCTTTCGCTTTTGCTTCACCGACGAGCCGATTCAACGGCCAGGTGATGCCGAAGTCGCCGCCGAAGCCGACCTTCGCGAACGCGGTCGTCAACTTCGCTTTATCCGAGGCGATGCGCAGATCGCACGCCAACGCGATGCTGAGGCCCGCGCCCGCTGCTGCGCCGTTGACGGCGGCGATCGTGACTTTCGGAATCGAATATAACAACCACGACAGTCGATGCGATGCGCGTTGGCGATCAAGCTTCTGCTCGAACGTCAGTGCACCGCCGCCGCCCGCGTTCATGGCGGAGACATCGCCGCCCGCGCAAAATCCACGATCGGCGCCGGTCACGACGACGCAGCCCACCGCTGGATCGGTGCCGCATCGCTCCAATGTCGCGATGGCTTGTTGAATCATGTCTGGTGACAGCGCGTTCAACTTGTCGGGACGATTCAACGTCAGAACGGCGACACCATCCTTGATATCCACGAGCAGGGGTTTTTCATCGGTCATAAGGTAGTCCTCAGCGTTAACGTCTACGCGACGAAATCGTCGATGTCTTGAAGCCTCGATAGCGCGCTCAGCGCGTCGGATCGGCGCAGCCTACGACCTGGGTGTTGTCGCTGTGCGCGTGCTCGACCGCGAAGCAAACTTGCCGCGGCGTGGCCAGCCCGACCGCGTTCGCTTCGGTGGCGGTCGTGGTGTTGGGTTGGTTGTTGGGTCCCCAAACGATTCCCTTACCGGTTGTCACCGTGGACGCAACGCGGTAGTGGCTTTGACCGGAGGCGGGTGAGTACTTCTTCGCCCGGAAATCGCTTTGGTTCGTGGGTGGCTTGAAGTGGCACTTGTTGCCGGACCAAGTACCGATGAGCGTGCCTTTGTCCTTTTGACTCCAGGTGCCGTTACCCTGCAGCAGATAAATCTCCGTGCTCTGCCGATAGGTGGTGCATTTACTCTGGGTATCGATGATCTCGTTGCTGATCGAGTCGAAATAGAAATCCTCGTACGGATGCGGTTGCGGTCCGGGTGTCTCGGGCGCGATCAGAAAGTCCACCACTGCGCGAAAGCAAGGTGCTGTGTAGTAATTCGTGCTGGCTACGATTGCAAGGTTGGCGAGCGTGTTGGCGGCCAAGCTCTTGGTGTAGGCGGGCGCGACCTTGCCGATGTTGCACGGTGGCGCTTGAGTTCCCGGGTTGTTGGGCGAACTGGTTGCGGCGAAGGTCGCGTCCGCGAACCAGTGCAGCGCGAGCCAGACGATGACGAGCGATATTGTTTTCATGTTCTGTCCTTGAGTTAGTTGTTCTGGTTCTTAGATTGTCCAAGACAATGGCGCGCCTTGTATTCATCGGTGCGCATGGCGCACCCTACATTTACTACATTTATTGAACGGCGGAAGATCAATGTCTAAAGCGCGTCAGTCGGCGACCTTTAACACCAGCTTTCCGAGATTCTCGCCGCGGAAAAGTTTCAGCAGCGCTTCCGGAAACGTTTCGATTCCCTCGACGATTTCCTCGCGCGCTTTGAGCTTGCCCTCGGCGATCCACACGGCCATCGCCCTGGCGGCTTCGCCGAAGCGCGGCGCGTAGTCGAAGACGACGAAGCCTTCCATGCGCGCGCGATTGACGAGCAGCGACATGTAGTTCCGCGGCCCGCTAAGTGACTTCAGGTCGGCGTTGTATTGTGAAATTGCCCCGCACAGCACGATGCGCGCCTTGCGCGCGAGCACCGCTAAAGCGGCCTCGAGAATCTCGCCGCCGACATTGTCGAAGTACACGTCGATCCCGTTCGGACAATGTTCGCGCAGTTTCTTGCGCACGTCTTCCTGCTTGTAGTCGATTGCGGCACTGAAGCCGAGTTCGTCGACGACGTAGTCACACTTGTCCGCGCCACCCGCGATGCCGATCACGCGACAGCCTTCGATTTTGGCGATCTGCCCGGCAACCGTTCCGACCGCGCCGGCCGCGGCGGAGACGACGACGGTTTCACCGGCCTGGGGTCGTCCAACGTCGAGCAAGCCGAAATACGCCGTCATGCCCGGCATGCCGAGCGCGCCGAGATAGCGCGGCAGCGGCGCGAGCTGCGCGTTCACCTTCAGCACGTCGCTCGCTTTGAGGACGGCGTACTCCTGCACGCCGGTGGACCCGCTCACCGCGTCGCCGACGGCGACGCTCGGGTCGCGCGACGCGATGACGCGTCCCACGCCGCCGGCGCGCATCACTTCGCCGATTCCGACGGGCTGGATATACGACCGCCCTTCGTTCATCCATCCGCGCATCGCCGGATCGAGCGAGAGATACTGCACCTTGACCAGCACTTCACCGGGGCCAGGCTCGGGCGCGGGCTTCGTGGCGAACTCAAAGTCGCCGCCCTTCACCATCCCAACCGGCCGGGCGGCTAATTTGAATTGACGATTTTGTAGCGAGGTCATTGGGGGAGGGCTCCGTGGAATCTGTCAGTTGATCGTAGGAATACATCTATACGCCTATGATCCGAACGCCGCAATTGCGCGGCATTCGTCGTCGCGATTCGACGCGAATCGTTTCGGTATTTGCAACGCGTTTCGCGGTGCGGTTCGCGATCGCGCGGCCGTAGTCGGCCGTAAGCGGCGGTGTTCGGTCGGTCAAAGCTCAAGTGGTTTGGTATTGAACTCGTTCTTAAGATAAGAGGTGCTGCGCAATTAGGCCGCGCTTAACTGCCTTCAGCGTTCGCGACGGCGACGTTTGTTCGCGGGCGCTTTCGCTTCCGCGGCCGCCGCTTCACGCACTTCAAGAGTGAAGCGGATGAGCGCGATCACGAGCGCGAGGACCACCGGGCCGAGGAAAATTCCGATTGCGCCAAAGGCGGAGACGCCGCCGATTACGCCCACGAATACCGTGAGCGTGCCGACGTCCGCGCGGCCCGAAACCAGCCACGGACGCAACACATTGTCGATGGTCACGACGAATGCTCCCCAAGCGAGCATGAATACCGCCGCGCCCCAGCGCTGTTGCACCGCCAACGCGAGGACCGCCGGCACCCACACGACCGGCGTGCCGGCCATCGGCACGAGCGCGAACAGCGCCGCGAACACACCGAACACGATGGGCGATGGCAGTCCCACGATCGCGAAGCCGACGCCGACGAGCGCGCCTTGAGCCAGCGCGGTGACGCCGGTGCCGTAAACTACCGCGCGCGTGACGGAAGCCAGATGCCGGAACAGCCGATCTTTGTCCGCGGCGGATGCGGGGATGAGCGCGAGCACCATCGCGAGCATCCGCCGCCCGTCGCGGATTGCAAAGAAGAGTAGGAACATCGTAAGAACGAAACCGATCACGGTGCCGACGGCGCCGAGAAATACTCTCCCACCCATCGACGCGAGGTACTGCAGAACCGCGCGCGTGGCGTCCACGACCCAGGTCTGCAATTGCGCGAACTCAATGCCGAAGGACCGCTGCGTCCATGCGAGCGCGCTCCCGAGCACGGGAATCTTGGCGAGATCGGCAAGCTCCGATTGCGGGTGGTCGGTCGCGAACTGTTGCGCGTACTGAAGCAGCTCCGCGACCTGCGCGGCGAACGCGGCCCCAAGCCCGGTGATCGGCCCGAGCACCACCAGCAGCGCGGAAAATGTAAGCAGCCCGGCAGACCAGTTCTCCCGGTTGCGTAGCTTACCGGTGAGCCATCGGTGCAACGGATAAATGAGAAACGCGATAAAGAGTGCCCACGCGATCGGCGCGAGAAACGGTAGCAGGATCAGATAAAGCAGGAAGCCAAGCAGCGCGAGCGTGAGCAAGGAAAACGTGCGCGCATAGAAAAGTTCACCGCGTGTAGTGGGGGCGGATGTATCGCGCTTCTCGGGCACTGTTCCTCCGTTCCACCGTTTTCGGTGGACTAGACTAACAGGTTTCTTTTTTTGCGCCGACGGGCATAACATGCCGCGGGCATACGACCGATAATATCGCGCTATTAAGGGGACACAACCGTGGATTTGAAACTATCCGACAAACTCGCGCTGGTTTCCGGCAGCACCGCCGGTATCGGCTACGCTATCGCTGAAACGCTCGCGCGCGAAGGTGCGCGTGTCGTCGTCAACGGCCGCACGCAATCGTCCGTGGACGAAGCGTTGCGGAAATTGAACACGGCGGCAGGCCGTACGGCGCTCGGCTTCGCCGGCGACTTGGGTACCGCCGCCGCCGCGGACGAAGTCGCGCGGCAGTATCCCGACGTCGAGATTCTCGTCAACAACCTCGGCATCTACGAGCTGAAACCGTTCGAGGAAATTCCCGACGCCGATTGGCTTCGTATCTTCGAAGTCAACGTGTTGAGCGGTGTTCGCCTCGCGCGCCTTTATCTGCCGGGAATGAAACGGCGCAATTGGGGCCGCATCATCTTCATCTCCAGCGAAAGCGGCGTGCAGATTCCGCCCGAGATGATTCACTACGGCGTGACAAAGACCGCGCAGCTCGCGGTTGCGCGTGGTCTGGCGGAAGCCGTCGCCGGCACCGGTATCACCGTGAACAGTATCTTGCCCGGGCCGACCCACTCTCGCGGCGTCGGAAGTTTTGTAGAGTCGCTGGCAAGGTCGCAAGGCAAGACCTTCGGTGAGATCGAAAAGGAATTTATCAAACGCGCGCGACCGACGTCACTCATCAGGCGTTTCGCGACGACCGAGGAAGTCGCGACGCTCGTCGCCTACGTCGCGAGCCCGCTCGCCTCGGCAACGACGGGCGCCGCCTTGCGCGCGGACGGTGGCGTCGTCAAGAGCGCTTTCTAGCCGGACGGCTATCGCCGGCGCCATCAAGACGCCGTAACATCGCCCGCGGTTCGTCGCCGTATCTATCCTTCGATCTCTCCATCGAAGACAACGAACGTCGACGGCCGTGCGCTCGGCCGGTCGCCCTCCATCGGATAGAAGCCGGCCTGCATCTGGGTCAAGTTGTCGCGCCGATATAGCTGCGAGCGAATGACATACGCCTGTCCCGGGAAAAACGGTTTGCGAAACAGCAAACGGGCGCGCGCGATCCGATGCTTCGCGACCGGCAACGCGGCGCCATGTAGCACGCGCGAGAATTGATTTTCCCCGCCGGTGACGTACTCCTGCACATTCACGTGCTGATTGATATCGGTGTTGGGCATGCCCCACACGTCGGCGCGGTCTTGCCAGCCGCGCGCGTCGACGTGCGCGTAACCGCCCGGCGCTACGCTCATTCCATCGACCGACGGCAACGGCTCCTCCCACCGATGCTCCGTCATCACGCGCAGCTCCTCCGGTACCGTCGTTACTTGGCGCTCGCCCGCGGCGGCGACCGGCTTGGTGATGACGTGCAGGATCTCCGCCGTGCCCGCTTCCACGATCGCGCCGGTGCCATCGTCGAAACCGAGCGTGTCGTTGCCATGCGAGCGCGCTCGGCCCTTGATGATACTGTGCGACCCGAGCAGCAACCGTTCAGTGCCGATACGGACCGGTTGATTGCTTTCATCCGTGACGCTGCGGTAGAGCTTCAGCGTATGGTCGTTCGTCAGCTTGCGCCCGAACGCGATGGGTGTCGCGCCGCTCTTGAAGTCTAGATAGAACATGATCTGCGCGATTCCTTTCTTGCGCAGCGGCATCATCTTCAGGTGGGAATTTAGCGTTGTAAAGATCGGCGGCATGCAGATACCGACGAACCCGCGTATGCGGATGCGATAGTTCATGTCGAGGTGATCGAAATGCGACGGCGTTTCGCCGACGCCGGTCAGAGCGTCGAGGGCGTGGTTCGTTTGGGGCATCGCGGCCTTCTGTTGGGTTTAATGCGTATCGCGGTTTTGTGTCGGCATTATATCGCTTCATCGTGAGGGAGTATTGTCCTCAGTGCCGGTTCGCGTGGGACGCGTCGAGCGATTGCGCGGCCCGGAGCGGGTGGGCGATATTTGTGACGGGCAAGGAGCTATGGTAGCTTGCGCCGGTATGCGCGACTGACAATCTGGCACAAAGATAAAAACGTTCGCACAAAAAGCGGAGGGACCATGAGCATCGCGACGAGAGTCGGTTTGTACCCGGTGGTTTCGGTTGCGGCGTTGCTCGGGATGGCAGTCTCGGGATGTTCCAACCTGACGACGGTAAACGGCAAGGACAGCAGCGCGTTTCTGCCCTCGATGCGCGTCGCCTGGGACTTAAGCAGCTCGTCGTCGCCGTCCGCTTCTTTATCGCAGCCACACGGCGGGCGCGCGGTGGAATTATTCGTGGCTCACGGTTCCGGCGACGCCACGCAGAATCTCGGTGCCGGTCAAGACCCGATTCGATTCGGCGGCGTCACATTTAACACGCCGCTCTCGATCCGCGAGCAGTTCGATTTTTCCCTGGTGGCGCTTTCTTTTCGCTGGCGCAAGTTCTTCAACAACTTCGGCTTCGAACTTCTCGGCGGCGGTGGCTATGGCTCGCTCGACGCGACGCTCGACGCGGGCCCACAGCGCGGTCGCGAGAACCCGGGCAGATTACATGCGCAGGGCGCTTTCGGCGTGATCGGGAATCTGACCCCGAGCACCAGCCTGCAAGCCCGAGGAACCATCGGCCTATCGTCGCGCTTTTCGTTCGGCAGAAGCGAGGCGGTCGTGGTCCAGGCAATTGGGAAGAATGCAGCAGTGCGCGCCGGTTGGGCGTGGTGGAATTGGAACGATGACGTCAACAGCGGTTCCGACATCCATTTTAAACTTTCCGGACCTACGCTCGGCCTGGACCTGCAGTTCTAGCGTCGCGGAAAACCATCCCGCTCCGGTGTGCCTAACGGCTTACTTTTCGCAGTTCTTTTCTGATGACAAACTTCAGACCCGACCACACCGCATCGACGGCACAGACCTTTATATCGACCAAACCCAAGGGGAGTGCCGCCTTTCTTAACGTGTCCTCGGTGACGTCGGTGTTCACTTTGGCCGATTTCTTCGGCCAGGATATCCAGATCACGCCGTCTGGTTTGAGTTTTGCGAGGAAAGCACGGAGTGTTTTTGTCAGGTGAGCCGCGTTCGTCGAGAAGATATGAACGATGTCGGTGTCACTCGACATTCGTGACAAGAACTCGACTCCCGCTGGGAGCGGCGCAATAAGCTTCAGGTATTCCTTCGGCGCGTTGACGAGAAATATTTTCGTTCCTTCCTTGATCCCGAGCTTCTTTGCCAGCGGCGATCCCGAATATCCGGCCATGCATAGTCTCCCTGGTACGTCGTAAACTCAGCGTCGCGCTCCTCGCGACACCGGGCGGCGGCAGCGGTGATACTTCGGTTCCATGATGCGCCGCAACACGGCGATATCGGAAGCCGTCTTACTTACCGGCTCTTGAGATACTTCCGCCACGGACGCCAGTAGTATCGTTTCCATCCGTCGTTGACGCCGTGATAGTCGTGGTCCGGCACGTTGACGTGCACAAGGTCGATCCGTCCACGCTTGCCAGCGGGAGCGAATCGCAGGATCAGCGTCGAATCCATGTCGCCGCGCCTGAACTGCGTCGAGCGCCACGCTTGCACGATCAAACGTCCCGGAACGGTCTGCAGCATGTGCCCCGAGAGGGCGCCCCCGAACGCGCGGAACTTGGAGCCCGAGCGAGCACCGATGGCTACTTTGCTCCCGGTGATGGCTCCGTGGAGTTTGGGGTCGACGTACATTGCGTATAGATCCTTCGCGGCGGCGGGCAGCACCACGGATTGTTTGATTACCCTCGGCATTGTTTTCTCTCCGTTCGCGTAGGATCGATGGAGCGAAGCGTAACCCATTAGGTGGTCTCATCAGAAGCCCGCGGGGTTGTCCCACGAACTTGAGATTGAACGACAATTGAGTCGCCTCATGCCGACGACGGTTCAATCCAATCCAAGTCGCCGCAGAATCGTGGTAGATTTGGCGGATATCCGGGAGAAGAGAGATGACAAAGACGTTTGTGTTGCTGCTCACCGTACTGCTGTCCTCCGTCGCATCCGTTGCCGATGATGGCGCTACCGTTTACGGGAAGCGCTGTGTGCAATGCCACGAAGAGACGTCAACGATCCGTGCCCCGCGCGCGGACGCGTTTCGCGACATGATCCCCGAACGCGTGTTGGCCGCTTTGACCGAGGGAACGATGAAGCTGCAAGCGGCGGCGCTGAGCGAAGAGGAGAGGAGAGGCGTTGCGGAGTTCATCACCGGCAGGAAATTTGCCGTCGTGTCGACGCCGGTTGCATCGGGCGGCGTTTGCGCCGCCGGTGCGACGTTGAAGGATCCGCTGTCCGGTCCGCGATGGTTGGGCTGGGGAGCGGCGTTGTCGAATGCACGGTTTCAATCCGCGGATGCGGCCGGGTTGAAAGTGCAGGACATCCCGAAGTTGAAACTGAAGTGGGCGTTCGGAATCCCCGATGTGTCGCGGGCGTGGGCGCAGCCCGTGGTCGCGGGCGGGCGCGTGTTCGTCGGCGCGGCGAACGGGAAGGTCTATGCGCTCGACGCTGCCACCGGCTGCGTTCACTGGACTTATGACGCCGGTAACGGCGGTGTGCGCACGGCGATC
>JBGPCS010000048.1:0-10213 GCA_041481875.1 Sulfurifustaceae bacterium | reverse complement strand
TACACGAAGCGCTCTATGGCAATCGCTAGACCCAACGCGAGCACACCGATGCTCGGGTAGATATACACTCCGCTGTCTTGAAAAAACTTTACTATCGTTGCGTACATACCCATATCGTTCTCCTCACCGTATCAGTCGATCTAACGTTTGGCAGCCTGCGCCGGCGCTTCGGTAGCAACCGGCGAAGCCTGCATTTGTGCGTGGAACGCAATCTCACGACGAAACACCTCGCGATCGATCGGCGCGAGCGCTTCATCGAGCAAGCTTTGCGCCGGCCGGCCGACGAGATCGGTCGGCAGCGGCTTTTTCCATGGGACGATATAAAGGACTTTCGGCAGCTCGCGACTGCCGGTGATCTGCGTGCCTTCCAGATCCGCGCGATCGGCGGCGACTGTGGCGGATGCGAAGCCCAGCGCTACTACCACGGCTACAGCCTTCAACAGCTCAATCGGTCTCATCCGCTCTTTCCCCCTTTGGCTTGCTCGGCGGTGCCGGTGGTGCGCCGTTTCAGATCGACGATCCACTTGCCGACCATCTTTTCCTCGCCGGGTACCAGCGCCTGATAGCGCTCGTAGTGCGGCAGCGCCTTGTCCGGGACCTGCAAGTAAAGATCGTAAAGAATGCCCAGGTTCAGGTGGGCATAAGCGTAGTTCGGATCGAGCGCGAGCGCGCGAGTGTAGGAACGTTCGGCCGCATCGAACCGACCTTCGGCGCGATGCACCATCCCGAGCTCGTTGTAATAGGCGGCCCGCGGGTTCAACTCGATCGCACGGTCGAGCGCCCGTACCGCGTCGGCCGCCCGGCCGGTGCGGCGATAGAGAATGCCGAGATTCGCGTGCGGACCGGCAAGTTTCGGTTCGCGCTCCGCGAGCGCCGTCAACTCGCGCTCGGCGTCGGCGAACCGATCGGCCTTCAGCAATGCCAGCGCGCGATCGTACGCCTGCTGCGATTGGGCACTGACCACCGGCTCGGCGCCAGCGGGCGTTGGCGTCGCCGCAACCGGCGCCGATTTAGCAGCGGCCGGCGATGCCGGCGCGGTTACCGGCACCGGCCGAACCGTCGTGCAAGCAACCAGCGACAGAAAAATCAAGACGATCGAGTATTGCTTAATGAAGGGCACGAATGACCTCCTCGCCCTTTTCCGCCTTGGCATAACGCACCGGACGCAACTGACCGAGCGCGGCGATGCTCTTCTTTACCCATTGGTCGTAAATGCCATCGCGCACGCGCCGTACGTTGATCTCGTGCAGCTCGATCGCTTTTTCCTCGAACGGAAACGCCTGCTCTTCCAGCAACACGGTGTATTGTTCGATCTCCTCGCCCTTCAGTCCCTTGGGCCGCTGCGAGTCGAGCAACGCCTTGCTGAAATCGTGATAGAGATCGGCGGTGCGATAAGTCGCCGCGGTCGCCACCTCGGCGACTCCATAGTCCGCCGCGACGCCGTACGCTTCGAGCACGTGCTGCATGCGATCTTTTTTCACTTTCAGATTCTTCTTCAGCGGTTCGACCAGCCGCACATCGCGATACCCACGATCGAGCGGCTCGACAACGATCAGCGCGCAGAGCGCGCCGAGATATTTCGTGCGCGCGCTGCGCTCGCGCCCGCCCTTCTGTTCCACTTCGAGCAGCGCTCGCGCGCCGGTCATGCGCTCGGTCGCGTGACCGTGCTTGTCGTTGTATTGGACGAGCCGATAGCGCGCCTCGATCGCGGGTTCGAGCGGGCTTGGATGAAGCTGCGCGTAACGCGCGTACGCCGTCATCGCGTTCTGCTCGCGCCCACCCTTCTCGTACAGCTCCGCCGCCTGCCACAACGCCTCGCGCGAGAACGCCGCGTCCTTCTTGCTCACCGCGAGCGCCTCGAACTCCGCCGCCGCCTTGAGCGGCTCCCCGCCTTCGACATACGCCACCGCGAGTTTCGCCGGCACCTCGGCCTGGAGCGGATGGTTCGGATGATTTTTGCGGAAATCCTCGAGCACGCGCGTGGAACCCGCCCAATCCTTGGCCGCGATCAACGCCGCGGCCGCGTCGAACTCGGCGTTCGCTCGAATCGACGACGTCGGCACCACGCGCCCGACCCGCAGAAAGTGATCGGCGGCAGCGCTAAGTTGACCCGCCGCGCGCGCCTGCTCGCCTTGCTTGTATATCGAAGCGGCCACGCGATCGCTGATGCCGGCGCGCGTCGGCGCGCTCGGCGGCGTCAGCGCCAGCACTTCCTGATAAGAGCGCTCCGACTTATCGTAAGCGCCTCTCTCAAACTCGATATGCGCAATCACGGTCCACGCGGTGCGCCGCAGCTCGCGCGCGGCTGGGGGGGTGAGCGCGAGCACACGCTGCGCCGCCGCGATCGCTCGCTCCGGGACGTTTAGCGCATAGAGCTTCTCGGCAGAGTCCGTCAGCACGCCGGGCGCGCGGCCGTCTTGCGGGTTGACTTGCGCGAAACGCAGCGCGCTCGCCACTGCGGTCAGACGCACTGCGCGAACTTTCTCGGCCGGCAGCTGCTTTTCGTACTGGGTATAGGCGAGCAGCGCCGCGTAGCCGGCATCCGCGGTCTTCGCGTGGCGCGGATAGTAGTACGCCGTGCGCTCATACTCCGCGATCGCCTCGAGGAAGTGCTTGTCCTCGAACAGCAGCTCGGCGAGCAGGAAATTCATCGCGGGTGCCTGCGGCGCTTGTGGGAATGACTCGAGATGCGTCCGATACCAGTGGATCGCCTCCTGATAGTCCTCACTCTTCTTGTTCTTCTGCGCCGCCGCGTGGTAGTGGCGCGCCAGCTCTTCGAGATGGGTTTGCACGTGGCGCATGACCGGGTCGTACGCCTCGACCGTGTTGGCGCGACGAAAATCGCTCGCGACGCCGTAGCGCACGACGTATTCCTTTTTGGTTTCGATCGCGAGCGTGGCGAAACCCGCGTTCTGATACAGCTGGATAACCTTCGCTTGCATCAGCGGTGCCTGCGGATGCGTCGGGTAGCGCCGCGCGAACGCGTTGAACGTGTCGGCGGCGTCCTTCACGCGTTCCTGTTTTTCGTAAAGCTGCGCGAGGTGCTGATAAATTCGAAACTCGTATTCCTGCCGGCCGGGCGCGCTCGCGTGGATCGGGATGGTTTCGGGGCCCTGCAAGTTAGCGAGACTGAGACTCACCACCCGCAGCGTATCTTCCACGACTTCACGATCCGCCCGCGAAAGCGCCGGGAAGTCTTCGAGTGTCGCGCCGCGATCGCGACCGATCAGTTTGCGATCGAGCACGACGAAGAAAGACCGCAACCCCTCGTCGAGCCGCGCCTGCTTGAACAGCGACCACCCGTGCATGTAGAGCGCACGCTCGTAATACGGCGAGTCTTCGTGCGCCAGTACTTTGCGATATGCATTCTCCGCATCGGGATAGTCCTGCAGGGTGAACAGCAACTCCCCACGGCGAAACTCCGCTTCGTCCAGATGCGGACTGGCGGGATATTGCGCAACCAGCCGATCGAGCACGGATAGCGACTGCTTGAGATCGCCGTTCTGCTCGTAAGCATGGGCCAATTGGTACAACACGCGGTCGTTGCCGGCGAATCGCGGATACGCGCGCAATAAATCTTCGTAGGCCTTGATCGCATCGCGGAATTCGCTTTGGCCCGCGGTTTCCTCGGTGCGCGCACCTTCGATCGCGAGATCGCCCAGCCGCCGCAGCGCCTCCGGCCGCAGCGCATCGCGCGGCGCCGCGTCGAGAAACTTTCGGTACGCTTGCATGGCGGCAACGCGGCTCGCTTCGATCGCCGCGTCACGTTCGACCAAGACTTGCCGTCGTTCGAGGCTCTTCAACGTGCCCTTGTCCTCGGGCGTCGTTGCGCACGCGACAAGCGCTACGACTATCATTGCCGCGAGAATCGCTCGCGAGCGAATGAACAAAGTGCGCGCGCCAAGCACGCCTCGGCTCGCCTCCCTCTCCAATCGAACGATGGGCCCGCGAAGCGAGCATCGGCTCGCCCCCTTCTCGCTCCGGGAGAATGGACGGGGATGAGGGAGCGAGGACGATGTTTGTCCTCGCCGGGAGAGGGAATGAGGGTGAAGGATGCCAAGATTCGACACGTCGTCCCTCACCCCATCCCTCTCCCGGAGGGAGAGGGGGTCGCTCCTGCGCATCCTGCGCTCGCGACATTCGCACATCCATGTGCAGCAGAGTTGGTTCGCTGATGCGATCTTTTTCACCGGGCACGCTCCTCGGCACGCTGTGCTTCGTCATAGATCTGCGCCACCGCGAAGCGTGCCTGCAGCACGTACGAGGCGATGCGCTCGCGTTGTGCCGCCAGCTCGTCGATCGCCAATTCACCGAGAAAGCGCTCCTGCGTTTGCGCCGCCGCCACCACCGCCGAGCGCAGTCGATCGATTTGGACGCGTAGCGCATCGATGCGTTGCGCGAACGCATCGAAGCTGCGCGGTGCATCGACTTGCGCGCGAACCAGCGCTTCGTGGCGCGCATCCGCCTCCATCAGTAGGCGCTCGATGTCGCGCGCGCGCTCCTTCGATTCCCACAGCCGCTCGCTGTATTGCTCGGACAGATCCCATGCGAGCAATCCGCTGTAGAGGCGATGCTTATCCTGCGCCTCGGTGTCCGTGGACCGCGCGAGTAGGCGCTTCACGTGTTCGAGTCGATCCAGCAGTGCGCGTTCTTTTTCACCGGCCAAGGCTAAGGCATCGCCATCGCGCTCGATGCGGGCCAGCTCCGCCGCTTCCTGTGCGTACATGGCGCGCAGGCGCGCGAGCGGGAGCGTACGGCTGCTCGACAACACACGCGGCAATCGTTCGGCGTACGCTTGCCGGCGGTTCGCGACCATGTCGCCGTAAATGTGCATCTGTTTCGACCAATCGTCGAGGTTGCGCTCGAGGAACCTTAGATCGCGATAGTTCTTGAGTGACTCCTGAAAGTCGTGACTCGCGAGCAACTGCGTCAGATAGCGCGCCTCTGGCACATCGGGTGGACTGTACATACGCCAAAACCAACCCGACTCGTCGGCCGGATTCACCAGAAGAATGTTGCTGACGAGCTTGCCTTCCCGAATCGCGCCGATGGCTTCGTCGATGCGCGCGGACTCGCGCGTGTACGCGGCGAGCGCGGTTTCGTAGCGTTCGAGCGATTGTTGATACGCGCCGAGCTTGCCGAACGCATAGGGTACCGCCAGCAACGATTCTTGCACCGCGGCATCGACGACGTTGCGATCGGCGAGCTCGGTCCACGGCGCGAGCGCGCGTTCGTGTTGCTCGAGCGCCACGTGCGCCCAACCGAGCCCGAGCAACGCTTTGTTCGACATCAAACCTTTGAGACGCGTGCGTTCCAAGTACGCCTTCGCGCGCGCCGGCTCGTTGTCTTGCAGAAACGCGTAGGCCAGCGCGACGTTCGCTTTGTCCTTGAGCGCCGCTAGCTCCTCGTTCTGCGACGGCGTGCGGCCCAGCTCCTCGAGCAGCTTCACACCGGCGTCGCGCTCGTTGGCGCGGATCAGCGCAACACCGAGATTGAATCGTCCATACGCGGCCCAGTCGGAACGCGGCGGGAGACGCTTCAAGACATCGACCGCCTGCTGGTATAGCTGGCGCTGCATGAGTAGATTCGAGTGCAGCAAGCGCCGTTCTTCTTCGAGCTCTCCGGGCAGCGTCCCTTGGATACGCGCAATCGCGTCCTCGGCCGGCTCGATATATCCGCGCTGGTAGCGAATCTTGGCGAGATAGAACCACGCGCGATCGCGTACGGATGGAGGTGCGCCCGCGGCGATCAGGCGTTCGAAGATTCGCCCGGCCTCCAGATGCGAGCCGTAGGAAAGAAGAACCCCGCCGCGTAGCAACTCCGCTTCATCCGCGTGTGGATCGAGTCGAGCGAAGTGCTGCGACGTCATGAGATCGGTCAGCGCCGAGACGTAGTTCTCTTGGAAAAATTGAAAGAGTGCTTCGCCGAAATGAGGATTCCTTATATCGTGACGGGCATCCGCGGCGCGCGCGCCACTGCCCGTCACAAGGACGAAAACTACGGCGATGAATGTCCGGAGTGCCTGGACCATGACACCTACTGCCACTCCTTGACGCGAAACTCCGATTGCTGGCTGCGCGTCTCATCGCGAATCTGCAACTCGATATATTTCGGCCCAGTCGCCTTGTCGAAGGTCAACGTCGTGCCGCGGCGATAGTCGCGGTCATGCGGTCCCTTGCCGGTGAATACGGCTACCAGCTCATGTTTGCCGCTGCGCAGGTTGCCGAGATGCAATCGCTGCACGCCGCCGCGCTGCAATGCCTGTATTTCGCGCTCGGTGTACAGATAATTCGTAACGATCGTGTTATCGACCTTGAGTTGCACCGAGTCGAGCTGAAACAGCGTTCCGACATCCATCGAGACGAACACCGCAAGCTGCGTACTCGCCGGGAACAATAGCTCCTCTTCGAGCACCAGCAGATCGCGATTCAATTCCATGACGTCCTGCTTGAGCGCTTGGATTTGGCCGTCCAACGCTTGGCGGCCTTGCGTGGCATCGGCGGCGAAGCCGGGGCTTACCAGGGCGATGGTGAGCGTCAGCAAGGAGACGACCATTGATCTCGGAGTCATTGGTTACTCTCTCAAAACCATCCTGAAACGAAAACTTGCACTACGTTCGC
The DNA here is from genome assembly GCA_041481875.1 of Sulfurifustaceae bacterium. Classification (GTDB taxonomy): domain Bacteria; phylum Pseudomonadota; class Gammaproteobacteria; order Acidiferrobacterales; family Sulfurifustaceae; genus JACQFZ01. The sequence continues at coordinate 3,593 of JBGPCS010000048.1, read as the reverse complement.
GTTGAACGCGTACGGCCGGCCGGTACGAACATCGGAGAAGTCATCATAAGTAAAGCGCAAAAAATCGTAGGCGATAGTCACGCTGGAACGGCTGAATCCCAAACCCTTCTCGCCCAGGTCGTAGCTGGCCTTGATTCCGGCGGTGTGGCCCTGAAACGTGGACAGCTCCTTGTCGCGCGCCATGAAAGTGAACGCACTCTGGAAATTATCGCTGTAAAACGACGCGGCCGATTGGCGGTAATAGCGGTAGTGCGGCTCGATCGTCCACTTGGGCGTGTAGCGCGCGCGCAAACCGAACTCCAGCGTATGCGCAGTAATATTCCAGGTATCCCAAAAATAACGATAGCTGGCGATGAGCGACGACCCTACACGGCCTTCCGGGGTAAGGATCGCCTTCACACCGCGCAGCACGATCGCATAGGAGTCGCGCGTGCGCGGGTAGCGCTCGGGCACGAGCAGCCCTTGCAGGCGCGCCGCGCGATAGGGGCTATTCAAGAAACCGTCCTCCAAGATGCCTTCGTAGTCCAAGCTCATGAGAAACGTCGGCGTAAAAACTTGTGCCGCGCCCAGCTTGTATTGATATCGATTCACGGCCTCCTGAAACGCCGTGTCGGTCTTGCCCACCTGATCGTGTCCGACGGTGTAGCCCATGTTGATCGTCGTCAGACCGTCGAAGATCTCGTGCGCCACGCTGACGCCGGTCGTGTTCGCCTTGTAGTCGCGCTCATCGCTCGTCGTGAACGCCAGGCCCAGGGTGGTATTGCGATACAAGTAATCCACACCGACTCCGTATTCTTGCCGTGTTTCCTTGTAGGGGCTCGCGGTCGTCACCACGTCGATCGACGCGCCGGTAATCGCGTCCGCGTAGTACGACGCGTAGACCGACGCTTTGTCCGCGAACCCCTTGCGCACCAGCAGCGCCGGGCCGTCCACTTTCGTGCCGCCGCCGTTGTAGTAGTGATACATCGCGTCGGCCCGATCGTCCGGCAACACGGCGGCGCGTCCCGGAAACGTCGCGAACAGCGCCGCGCCGAGCGCGGCCAGGCGCGCCCACCATCGCCTCAATTGCAGCCGCATCCGCCACCTTGTCCGACTCCACCGCCGCGCGCGGCTTCGCGCACGTCGTAGACGTGTTGGATGTATTTGTCCGAAAGCGGATCGCGCGAGAGGTTCATCAGCGGATCAGCCAGCGCGTCCCGCTCGTAGGGCTTCACCGACGGCTTCAGCGCGGCACAGCCGCTCGCGAGCAGCGCGAGCGCGATCGTCACGGTGGCGACACGACTCATTTTTTCAGCAGCTCCCGTATCTCTTTCTCGTACGTCTTCTCGGCGCCGCTTTGATAGCCTTGATGGACATGGCGCACGAGTCCCTTGCGGTCCACGATCACCGTGAACGGCATGGTTCGCAAGTCGTAGTCGCGCGCGGTCCAGCGGTTAGTGTCGTAGAGCGCGTCGAGTTTCGAATTCAGCTTCTCCAACATCTTGACCCCATCCGAACGAGTCGCATCGATACTGACCGCAAGCAGCGTAAACCCCGTGGGCCGATATTGCGCTTGAAGCTTCTCCAACGCCGGCAACTCCTCGCGGCAAGGTCCGCACCAGCTCGCCCAAAAATTAATCAGCACGACTTGGCCGCGCAGCTCGCTCAGCTTGACGTTGCGCCCGTCTTTGTTCGGCAACGTGAAGTCGGTCGGCTTCTTCCCCACCTCGGGTAGCGCGGCCTCTGCATTCGCGATTGCCCATCCGAAAATCAACGCTACAGCTACAGCAGTCACACGCATGGCGTCTCCTCTTCTGTTAGAAGTAAATCGACAACCCCAACGTCAGCTCGAAGTTGTGCTTGAGCTCGTTTTTCCCCAATACATCCGATTGGAACAGTAAATCGCGCATCTCGCCCCGGACCGCAAGCCAGTCCCACGGCAACACGCGTATGCCGATGCCAAAGTTAAACGCGGTATTGTCTTCCTTGTTGAAACTCACGTTTCCGACACCGGCCACGAGATATACGGCCGAGGTCATCGCCCAATTCTTTCCGAAAAAGACTTCCCCCGGAAACAAGTTGTAGCCGGCGGACAGAAAATAATACGTAAGATCGACGACCGGTTGCGTAAACAACGGAATGGCAAAGCCCGGACGCCGGAACGATTCGTCCGACACCGTCGAGCGACCGTAGTTGCCTTCGATGAAGAAATCCTCCGTCAAGTGATAGGCGATGCGTACGCCGCTGGCGGGCCTCGCTCCGAAGTCCTGCACACTCAGTATTCCGCCATAAACGCCGATTTCGACGTCGTCGACGTTTATTTTTGGGATCCGGATTTGACGCCGATCGACCTGCGGCTCGATCACCGGCTCGTTGGATTCGCCGAACGCGGTGCCCACCCCCGCTAATTGCGCAGCCAGCAGAATTCCGAACAACATTCGTGTCGGTGTCATATCGCGCCTGTCAAAAGAAGGAAAAAATACCGAGCGACCATTCCCTGAATGTCTCGTTGCGATTATGGTCGATCAGCGCCACGTGCTGCTTCCACTCGACACGCAGAACGAACTGGCGCGTCAGATAATACCGCACACCGACGCCGGCATTCGCTAGATCGGCGTCGGTTTCGATCGCGCTCACAAGCGTCGCCTTCGGTTTGTTGTTGAAATGACCGACGCCGAGCGCTAAATACGGCGACCAGGTTTGATCCGGATACATTTGCGACACGAGCGAGCCGTAGATGAGCGACGTGCTCGAAAACTGTCCCGGCACCTGCGAGACATTGAGCTCCACCAGAAAATGTTCCTGCAGCCGATAACCGACATGTGCGGTTAGGATCGGATCGCTTTCGAACCGGCCGACGGAGAAGCCGAACTCGAGGCGCCGGCGCAAATAATCCTCGATCAGCACGTCGCGAAACGTGGTTTGCACGCCGGCCGCGGTCAGCGTGCGCTCCATCTGCTCGCGCGCCGCCCAACCTTCCTTGCCGCGCGCGGTACGCAGCTTGAACCAATCGGTGTGCCGTTTCAGTATCTCGACCGACTCGCCGCGCTCGGCGATGTACGTCACCGGATAACCGCGGCCGGGGCCGGTATGCAATTCAAGAAACGGATCGGCAATGACGACGCGCTCGAACGCCTCAGCCGCCCATGCCGAAAAATTGGCCAACGCCAAAACGAGCAACCCGATGCAGGTCCACACGGCCCGGCTCTCCCGTGGGCACCGGTCGTATCGGCCCGACACGCTTCTTCTCACGGATAGCCACAGATGCTGCTGTTGGGGACCGCCACGCAAGTTCCGCACGCTCCCGAGTTGCTGATCCATGCGCGGATGGCTTTATAGCACTCATCGTCGCGCGTCGGAAATATTTCTCCGCCGCCGTGAAACGCGGCAACCGGCGACGGTGAAACATCGTCTTGCGTGGGCTCGACCAGCAGCAAACTCGCGTCCGGATCGCCGCGGTCGACAAAGTTCGACGCCGCCAAGAAATTGGAATCCTCGTTCGCTCCGAGCGTGAACCGTCCGCCGCTGCCACCGGGCGCATGGCAGTTACCGTCGCCGCAACTAATAACCGCACCTCCGCGGCGACGGATCTGCCGTGAAAATATCGGATTGAC
>JBGPCS010000047.1:0-10330 GCA_041481875.1 Sulfurifustaceae bacterium | reverse complement strand
AGCTAGGGAACCTCTGATTAAGTGAACATTCACCGCAAAGGCGCAAAGGACGCGAAGAAAAACATGAGATTTATCGAGAAAACCCTTTGCGTCCTCTGCGCCTTTGCGGTGAGAAATAGTTTTGGGGACTTATTCAGAGCTTCCCTAGACGCTCAGACTCCCCGTCCGCTGTTCTCTCGTCGTACTACCGCTCAAGAACCTGAGCGGTGACCCCGAGCAGGAACATTTTGTCGACGCACTGACCGGCGATCTCACGTTCGATCTGTCGCGGATTTCGGGCGCGTTCGTCATCGCGCGCAGCACGGCATACACGTACAAGGACAAGCCCGTCGACCCGAGGCAAGTGGGAACGGAGCTTGGCGTAGGCTACGTGCTCGAAGGCAGCGTAGGTCGGGTCGGAAATCAAGTCGAGCTGAAGGTCGACCTCGTCGACGCAGAAACGGGCCGACAAATTTGGGCCGAGCGCTTCGAGGGCGAACGTTCCGACCTCGGCATTTTGCAACGGCAGGTTACCGGACGAATCGCCCGTACGTTGCACGAGCATCTGCTCGAAGTGGAGGCGGCGCGCAGTCGGCGCGAACGGCCGAACAATCCCGACGCGCGCGATCTCGTGTTACGCGGTTTTTCGCTCGTTGAGCGTCAAACGTCCGAGACCGTGATGCAAGCCCGCGAGCTCGCGCTGCAGGCGGTGGCCATCGATCCCGACGCGGTTTCCGGTTGGAACCTGCTTGCCACAACCTATACCGTGGATCTATTCGCCCGCTGGTATCACTTGCACGGCTCGCGCGAGGAATGGATACGGCGTGCCGAGGAAGCGGCAACGAAGGCTTACGCGCTCGATCCAAACAACTTCTACGCCATTGGCGCGCGCGGCCAAGTGCTGCAAATGCGCGGTAAGTTGGAAGAAGCGCTCGTTATGTTGGAGCGGCAAATCGCCATGAACCGGAATTTTGCGCCGGCCTACCATCGGCTCGCTTATTTGAAAATGGTTCTTGGACGGCCGCTGGAAGCGATCGAGGCCGGGCAAGAGGTCTTGCGCCTGAATCCGCGCGGCAACTACGTGCACAACGCATACACGGTAACGGCGACCTCCCTCATCCACCTCGAGCACTATGCCGAAGCGGTGGTCGCGGCACAGAAAGCAGTGGAGGCAAGACCCGATTTCCCGAGTGCGTACGCGCATCTGGCCGCCGCGGCGGGAAATTTTGGTGACGAGAAGAAGGCGCGCGCGGCGCTGGTGGAGTTTCGGCGGCTGCTACTCAACTATACGATCACCACCTTTCGCGAGGAAAAGCTTTCCGATCACCCCGTGTTCCTCGTTCAACGCGAACACTACTACGAAGGATTGCGCAAAGCCGGACTCGAGGAGTAAGTAGGCCGCCGGCGCGATCGTCGGCGCCATGTTGCACTGAAAGTGACGAACGCCGTCGACTCGTAGCGGTACGACGTCAAGCCGTCGGCGTGAACTCGAGGACGATGTTGAACTGCGCGCTCAACTCGTTGACGCGGGAATTGGCGATAGGGGCGAACGGGACGATCACCGACCCGCGCGCTTTGGGATCGCGAATGCCGTTCAACACGCCATCGCGCGCGTTGAGCGGCTCGCCTTGCACGTAGCATTGCGTCGTGAACGTGTCCTGCCCTTTCACTTTCACGGCGAAGTGAATGTGCGGCGTGCGGCCGGGATACGGAACCGGCTTGATGGTGCGAAAGTAGTACTCGCCGGACGAACCCGTGAGGAAGCGCCCGAAGCCCTGGAAGTTCGCGTCGCGCTTCGCATGATTGTCGGCGCTGTGCAGATATACGCCGTTGTTGTCGACCTGCCAGATTTCTACCAGCGCATTTCGAATCGGCTGCCCGCGCGCGTCGAGAATCTTTCCGCCCAAGTGCGTGATCTGTCCCGCGGCCGGCATCGGCCGATCGTTCACGATCAGGAGATCGTTGTCGGTGTCGAGCGGAAGCTTATCCGGATAGAACGGTCCTTCCGTTTGCGGCGGCGTTTGCAACAACTGCTCCGCCAACGCCCAGCTCGGTCGCGACGCCACGACGCCGAGCACCAGACCGCCGATGAATCGACGCCGCGTGAATAGCCGTGGGTTTCGCATGGGCACGCGCTCGCTCACGGGGGTGCGTAAACTACGCTCATTCGGGGCTGCCGAGAAATAGTGAATGTGGAGGTTATTCCGCCGGCGCCGGGGCGTCGCGCTTCAAAATGGCGAAGGATCCGGGCAGGTCAAGAACGATCCGAAACAGGTCGGTTCGAGGCGAAATCGGGAATGCTAAGGGACCTTCACGAACCCGCGTGCCGCCTCTTTCTTGGCACGCTTTGCGGCGCGTTTCTCTTTCATCGTCTTCTGCGGTTCCTTCTTGGCTTGCTTCTTACTGTCCAGACCCTTACTCATGGTGGTCGCTCCTCTTAAGACGTTAACGGCCGCGGCGAAGAATACCATCCGTCGTGCGCCCACTGCGACTTATTATTTGTCGTTCGTACAATTGCGCAGTACCTCCGACCCCTCTCTGGCCCGTTCGCTGAAGGTAGAATGGATGGGACGAAGAAGCAGTGCGAACACTCCAATCCACCACCGCCGTAGCCTAACAGCCCCTTACCCGACATAATCCAAAACTAGGATGTCCACGCAACTGCCATCGATCAAAAGTTGGACCGGCCGACTCGTTAACGCCCGCCCCGATGAGCTGCGGGCGTTGTTCCTGTCGTTCGCCTACTTCTTTTGTCTCCTCTGCGGCTACTACATCCTGCGCCCACTCCGCGAGGAGATGGGTATCGTCGCGGGAGTCGGACAGTTGCAGTGGCTGTTCAGCGCGACCTTCATCGCGATGCTCGCGCTCGTGCCGCTGTTCGGTTGGGTGACGGCGAAGTTTCCGCGCGATAAATTCTTGCCGCTGGTCTACGTCTTCTTCATCGCGAATCTGCTGCTCTTCTTCGGCGCGTTTCAGTGGGAAGCGGCGCGGCCGTGGACGGCGCGGGTTTTCTTCGTGTGGATCAGCGTGTTCAATCTATTCGTCGTGTCGGTGTTCTGGAGTTTCATGGTCGATCTGTACACGAACGAGCAGAGCCGGCGGCTCTTTGGGTTTATCGCGGCCGGGGGCAGTGTCGGTGCGATCGTGGGCCCGACGCTGACGGCGACGCTCGCGCGGCCGATTGGGCCGGTGAATTTGCTGCTGGTTTCGGCGGTGTTTTTAGTCGCGACGTTGGTTTGCATTCGTTTGCTTTTGCGTCTGGCGCCGGCGGCGGATCGGCGCGACGACCCGCGGACGAGTTTGGGCGGGGGACTGCTGGAGGGGCTGACGGCGCTGGCGCGCTCGCGTTATCTGCTGGGCGTCGCACTCTTTATTGTGATGCTCACCGTCGCCGGCACGTTCGTGTACTTCGAGCAAGCCCACATCGTGTCGCAGACCTACAGCGACTCGGCCAGCCGCACGCGCTTCTTCGCCTCGATCGATCTCGTCGTCAACGTGCTCGCGGTGTCGTTGCAGCTTTTCGGCACCAGTCGGCTGGTGCGCTGGTTCGGGTTGACGGCGGTGCTCGCGTCGGTGCCGCTTGCGACGGTCGCGGGTCTCGCCCTCCTTGGCGGGATGCCGATCCTCGGTGTGCTCGCGAGCGTTCAGGTGGTGCGTCGCGCGGGCGAGTACGCGCTCACGCGTCCTGCGCGCGAGGTGCTCTTCACGGTCGTCGGGCGCGCGGAGAAGTACAAGGCGAAGAACGTGATCGACACCGTGGTATATCGTGCCGGTGACGCGCTCGGCGGCTGGATCTTCGCGGGGGTCACGGCGATCGGCTTCGGTCTTTCGGGGCTTGCTTATCTCGGCGTGGCGATTGCCGTGGTTTCCGTCGCGCTCGCGCTTTGGCTTGGGCGCGTCGAGCATCGGCGCGCGGCGCAGGAGATGGCGCAGCCGGGCGCATGATGGGGGGACACCGATGGCGAATACATATGACTCAACGAATGAGATGTCGCGCCGCGATTGGTTGCGGCGCGTACTCGGTGCCGCCGCGCTGCTCGGAGGCGGCGTGACGTCGGCCGCCCCGAACCCGTTGCGCCGGCCGATCCCGAAGAGCGGCGAGCTTTTGCCCGTGGTCGGGCTCGGTACGTATCAGAGCTTCGATGTCGGCGACTCCGAACGCGCGCCGTTGCGCAATGTGCTGCGCGAGCTGGTGCAGCTCGGCGGCAGCGTCGTTGATTCCTCGCCGATGTACGGAAAATCCGAAGGCGTCATCGGCGATCTCGCGGCCGAGCTCGGCGTGCGCCCGAAACTTTTTCTCGCCACGAAAGTGTGGACCAGCGGGCGTGACGCCGGCATCCGCCAAATGGACCAATCGTTTCGGCGCATGCGCACCGAGCGCATGGATTTGATGCAGGTGCACAATCTGCTCGATTGGCGCACGCACCTCGCGACGCTGCGCGGCTGGAAGGAGCAGGGCAAGGTGCGCTACGTCGGCGTGACGCACTATACCGCGAGCGCCTACGACGACTTGGCGCGTGTCTTGCGCGCGGAGGATCTCGATTTCGTGCAGCTCAATTATTCCATCGTCGAGCGTGAAGCGGAGCGCGTCATGCTTCCCTTCGCGCAGGAGCGGCGCGTCGCCGTCATCGTCAATCGTCCGTTCGCGCAGGCGGGGCTGTTCGGCAGAGTGCGCGGCAAGTCGTTGCCGCCGTGGGCGGGAGAGATCGGGTGCGCCAGCTGGGCGCAATTCTTTTTGAAATTCATCGTTGCGCATCCTGCTGTGACGTGTGCGATTCCCGCGACGAGCAAGGTTGAGCATATGGTGGACAATCTACAGGGAGGAGTCGGGCCGCTTCCCGACAATGCCATGCGCGAGCGCATGGCGCGCTATCTCGCGGAGTTGTAGGGATGTCCGGATTGATTGCCTCTAAGGGTTAGGTCGCTCCCGCGCGTTCTGCGCTCGCGACATTCGTACGTCCTTGTACAGCAGTTGAGGGGCGGCGTCTTCAGAAATCACCGCATTCCCTCACCCCAACCCCTCTCCCGGGGGGAGAGGGGAATTATTATTTATTCCTTCCAGAAGACGCGCATGCGGCAGCGTTGCGCGCCTTTACTGCGGCACTCGACGTGTTCGGCGTGCACGCCCTTGACCCCGGTTAACTGAATGCTTCGTTCCGCCCAGCCGAGCACGGATTCGCAATGTACCCAATGCGGCGTTTCGAAGTTGGTAATCTCAAACTCGATCGTACCGGGTGCGAGCTTGGTGGCCAGCATCTTGCCGGAGGTGTAGTACGCGCTCCACAGTTGTGCCGCCTTCTGCACGATGTACATCGGCTGCAGGAACTTGAAGAAGACTTTATAGACCGTCGACAAGTCGTCTTCGGCCGTTTGCCCGGCCATGGCGCGGTAGAGTTTTCCATCGCCCTTGCCGACGACGCGATCGATCGTCTGAGTGAAGTCGATCAGTAAATCGAAGGGGTACCACGCGGATTTCAGTACGCCGGTTTCCAGCCGCTTCGCGGTGTCACGATCTTTGAGCTGAGCGAGCACGGCGAGCAGCTGCTCTTGGCCGTGATATTTCAGCAGGTACTGCCGCCGCCCCGCGATGGAGGTTCCTTTCACTTGCACCATGACAACTAGTGTAGGCCAGGCTTCGGCCTTTGCTAGTCGCGCGTCTTCCGCGGCAAATGTTTATTTCTGTCTCGGACTTACGGCGTCGTCGATGAGTTAGCGTTCCAGTATCGCGGTCACGCCGATTCCTCCGGCGGTGCAGATGGAAATCAAACCGCGGCCCGATCCACGTGCCGCCAGTTGCTTCGCCAGCGTCGCCACGATGCGGGCGCCGGTCGCGGCGAATGGGTGCCCGAGCGCGACGCTGCTGCCCTTCGGATTCAATTTGGTGCGGTCGATCGACCCGAGCGCGGCGTTTCGCCCAAGGCGCGTGCGGCAGTAGTCGGGGGATTCCCAGGCTTTGAGGTTGCACAGCACTTGCGCGGCGAACGCTTCGTGAATTTCATAGATGTCGAAATCTTGCAGTTTCAAGCCGGCGCGATCGAGCATCTTCGGCACCGCGTACGTCGGCGCCATGAGCAAGCCTTCGCGCGGACCTTTCAGGCCGGCGAAATCGACCGCCGCTACGTCGGAGTAAGCGATGTACGCCTGGATCGGCAAACCGCGGGACTTCGCCCACGCCTCCGATGCGAGCAACACGCACGCGGCACCGTCGGTGAGCGGCGTGCTGTTACCCGCGGTGAGCGTCCCGCCGGCGCTCTTGTCGAACGACGTCTTTAGCGCGGCGAGCTTCTCGAGGCTGGTGTCAGGACGGACATTGTTGTCGATCGCCAGGCCCGCGAACGGCGTCACGAGATCGCTGTAGAAACCGTCCTTCCATGCCGCAGCGGCTTTCTGATGGCTCGCGTAGGCGAGCTCGTCTTGTTCGCGTCGGGTGATTTTCCATTCCTTTGCCATCAGCTCGCAGTGCTCGCCCATGGATAGGCCGGTGCGGGGCTCGCCGGCGTTCGGCACGCCGGGCTTGAAATGACTCGGGCGCAGTTTTAGCCACGGTGCGACGCGCCGGCCGAGAGTCTTGCCGCGCGCGCTGCGCAGCAGGATGCGCCGCAACTGCTCGCCGTAGGTAACCGGCGCGTCGCTCGCCGTATCCGTGCCGCCGGCGATGGCCGATTCGATTTCGCCGATCGCGATCCGCTGCGCCAGTTGCACCGCCGTCGTCAGGCTGGTGCCGCACGCGCGTTGCAAGTCGTAGGCGGGCGTGTGCGGATCGAGCGCGGTCGCGAGCACCGCCTCGCGCGTCAAGTTCCAGTCGCGCGAGTGTTTAATTACCGCGCCGGCGGCGACCTCGCCGATTAGCTGACCTTTCAACTGAAACTTCTCGATCAGCGCGTTCAGCGTGGCGGTCAATAATTCAAGGTTCCCGATTTCCGCGTAAGCGGTATTCTGGCGCGCAAACGGAATGCGCACGCCGCCGACAATGGCGACGCGACGAGGCGAGTTGGACATGGAGATCTCCTGATGTGTGAGGCGATACGGCGCATTCTACGTCGCGAGCGGTCGTGCTCGCACCGGTGCCTTCGATCGAGTCGAGCCGGGCGTTCGCGTCCCGAACCGAAAGCGAATGTGGGATCTACTCGACGACGATGGCAGCTCGAGCGGCGTCGCGGTGAGGAAATCCGCGCTGCAGGAAGAAAACCAGCGGAAGCATCAGCAGAAAGCTCCAGGCGATCGCGGTGAACGCATCGACGATGCCGATCATCTGCGCCTGGCGGCCGAGCTCGCGCGCGAGCAAGCGTGCCGCTTGCGGATCGGAGAGGCTGAGGCCGATCCGATCGAGGTAGGCATGAAGCGCGGGATTGAACGGCTGGATGTTCGATCCGGCCTCGCTCCACGCGACTTGAGTTTGCCGCGCCATGATGGTGGCAACGATCGAGATGCCGATCGACGTGCCGAGCGTGCGGATCAGGTTGTAGAGCCCCGCCGCCTCCGCGTTGGAAGTGCTCGGCAGCGTCGCGTACGCGATCGTCGCGAGCGGAACGAAGACGAACCCGACCGCGAGTCCTTGTAGGATCGCCGGCCAGATCAAGAACCAATGATTGACTTGCAAGCTATAGCGCGTCATCGCGACGGCGCCGACGATCCCAAGGGCGATGCCGACCAGCACGAGGTTGCGCGGCGTGATGTGATTGATCAGCCGACCCACGACGATCATGCTGATCAAGCTCGCCACCCCGCGCGGCGCCATGATCCACCCGGCGACGGAGGCCGGGTAGCCGAACAGGCTTTCGAGCATGAGCGGTTGCAACATGATCGCGCTGAACAGACCCAACGAAAACAACGCCAACAGCAGACAGGCGCTGGTGAAGTTGCGATCGCGAAAAATGCGCAGGTCGAGCAACCCCTCGCGGGTATGCGTGAAGCTGTGATAGAGGAATCCGATCATCCCGACGGCCGCCGCGACGGCCACGACCTGTATTAGCTCCGAGTTGAGCCAATCCTCGCGGTTGCCGCGATCGATGATGAATTGCAATCCGCCGATCGCGCAGAACATCAGCGCGAGGCCGCGCCAATCGAGCGGACGCTCGCGTTTCGGCGTATCCGGCACGGTGCGCCAGGCGAGCAGCAGCGACACCGCGCCGGCCGGCAAGTTGATGAAAAACGTCCAGCGCCAACTGAGCGTTTCCGTCAGGTAGCCGCCGAGCGTCGGCCCGATGATGGGACCGATCATGATACCCATGCCCCAGATCGCCATCGCGCGCCCGCGCTCATCGGCGGTAAATGCCTGCAGCATGATCGACTGCGACAGCGGAATGAGCGACGCGCCGAATACCCCCTGCAGCACCCGAAAGCTCACGATCTGCGTAAGATTGGTCGCAACACCGCACAGGCCCGACGCGATGACGAAACCGAAAATGCTGATGAGCAGAAGTTTGCGTTGGCCCCAGCGATCGGTGAAGTATCCGGTCAGCGGCATGCATACCGCGGTCGCGACGAGATAACTCGTCAGCACCCAGCTGATTTGATCCGGTGTCGCGCTCAGCTCGCCCGCCATGTGCGGCAGCGCGACGTTGACGATCGTCGTGTCGAGCACTTGCAAAAACGTCGCGGACATCACCGCGATCGTCATCAGCGCGCGGCTCGGCGTCGGCGTCCCAGGCATGGTCAGGTTATTGGGAGATCGCGAGCGTGCTCGGCGCGACCGTCGTGTTCACCGTGACGTTGGCGCTCGTTCCGACACGCAGCGGGTAGTTTGAATCCTGCGCCAGCACGGCGATGCGTACCGGCACGCGCTGCGTGACCTTTACCCAATTCCCGGTCGCGTTTTGCGGCGGTAGGAGGGAGAAGGCGACACCGCTCGCGCGGCTGATATTCTGCACCCGGCCTTCGAAATGGCGGCCGGAATACATGTCGATCTCGACATCCACCGTTTGGCCGATGCGGATGCGCTCAAGCTGAGTTTCCTTGAAGTTGGCATTGACCCAAAACTTATCCGTGCAAACGAGCGCGAACAGCGCCGTGCCCGAGCGCGCCGTGCTGCCCGGTTGCAGCGACAACTGTGCGATCTGTCCGTCGCAGGCGGCGGCCACGCGCGTGTGCGCAAGATCCAGCTCGGACTGTTTGAGCGCCGCTTCCGCCTCGCGTATGCGTTCGTTCTGATTGCCCTCGCGCCCGAGATTTTCCCGCGCCTGGTTGAGTCGAGCTTCGGCGACCGCTAACTGCGCGCGCGCGACGTCCGACGTCGCCACGGCATCATCGTACGCCTGCGCGGACACGAAACCCTGGGCGCGCAGATCGGCGATGCGGTTGGCGTTCTTTCGGGCTTTGTCGAGCTGCACCTTCTGATTCTCGACTTCCGCTTCGGCGGCGCGGACGGCGGCGACGCCCGACCCCATCGATTGTTTTGCCATTTGCACCCGCGCACGCGCCTGCGCGGCGGCGAACTCGAACGGACGCCGGTCGATGTCAAACAGCGGCTGGTCGGCTCGCACGAGTTCGTTATCGTGCACGTGCACGTCGGTGATGCGACCGGTGACCTGTGCCGCGACCTGAACGATATTCGCGTCAACGTACGCGTCGTCGGTGGACGGATAAAGTCGGTCATGGCGCCAATAGAAATATCCGCCGACAACGACCGCCAGCGTGGCGAACGACAACAACAACCATCTGATGCGCTTAGGCAACCGCGTGTCTCCGCATCGGCGGTTTAAGTCGAGAGATTTTCGACCGCACGTTTGATTTGAGCCAGAACATCGCTGCAGCGCTCGATGTCCTTGGGCGCGATGCCTGCCAGCAGCTCGCGACGCAATTGCGTAGCGGTCGTGCGAATTTGTTTGAGTACGTCCTGCGCCTTTGCCGTGATATGCACGGTCTTGCTGCGCCGGTCGTCGCTCGATTCGCGCCGCGTGATCCAACCGTCTTCGGCCATGCGATCGAGCATCACGACCAAGGTCGGCGCTTCCACGCCGACACGGATCGCCAAATCTTTCTGGATCAGCCCGTTCTCGCGGGACAGATGCAGCAGCACCAGCCATTTCGCCTGCGTGAGCCCGAGCGGCTGCAGGCGCTGATCGAGCGCGTAGCGCCACAAGCGCGCGGTTTCACCCATGAGCATGCCAAAACTTTCGCTGATTTCCGCCAAGCCCGTTGATCCTCAATTAGTTAGCATACTAACTAATAGCCCAGCGACAGCGCAAATTCAACGCACCGGGTGCGTATGACATTTGGATATCGCCGGTATACCATGGCGCCCCTTTTTACCGGCACTTGTGCACGGAGTTTCGATGAGCGAGGTGGCCCGCGCCGACGTGGAAGCGGCGCTCAAGCAGGTCGCGGAGCCGTACCTGGAGCAGGATCTGGT
>JBGPCS010000046.1:0-10563 GCA_041481875.1 Sulfurifustaceae bacterium | reverse complement strand
GTACGAATACGACGCCAACGGCAACCGCATATTCGAAGGGTATACCTCGGGCGGCGGCAGCATCGCGTTCCAGCAGTCGACGATGACTTACGACGTCTTGAATCGCGTCAAGCACATTGCCGACCCGCGCTACAGCATGGATTACGAGTACGACGCCGTCGGCAATCGGCGGCGCGTGCTGGCGGACTACACCGACGGCATGGGGATCGCGCACACCACACAAGACTATTGGTATCAGTACGATTCGATGAATCGCTTTACCGTCACCATGGGCCAGCTTTCGACCGGCGCGCGCGGCGCGAGCGAAACCGACACGACGGTGTCGGTCGTGCGCGGGCCGAGTGGCGACGGCGTGGCGATCGGCTACGACTACGCGAATCAGCGTACCCAGGCGATCTACGCCTCCGACGGCAGAACCGAGAGCTACACCTACACCGCCGACGGTCAATTGGCGTCCACGTTGATCAACGGCGTGTTGCGCACGAGCCGCGTCAACGATCTCGGCGGACGGGTAACTAACTACTACGAGTGGAACGCCGACGGGTCCGCGCGAACCAACCTGTCGCGCGTATGGGACAACGACAACATCACCACCTCGGAACACGACAGCATCGCCAACAAAGACACCACCTTCACGTTCCTCGCCGACGGCACGATGGCGACGATGCAGAACTCCGGAGGCGGGGGACCGACAACCACCACGACTTATACTTACGATTTCTGGGACAACGCCAAGCAGAAGGAAATAAAGGTCCAAGCAACGTGGGCGGCCGGTTATGCAATCTTCTCCTACGACGTAAACGGCCACGTAAAGACCGCAATCGATCCGGTGAACGGCGACTCGACCAAAGCCCGACAATTCAACTACTGGACCGACGGCGACGGCCAAGTGTTACGTCGCGACGAGCTGCTGAATGGAACGTACAACCCAAGCACCGGCAACGTCGACGGCGCGCGCACCGACCGCAGCCACAACTATTACTACTTGAACAGCCATCGCATCGGCAACGTCGGTAACGACGGCATCGATCGCATCGACTATGCGCAGGAATTGGCGATCGATAAGAACGCCGCGACGCATCCGGAAGATCGCTACCGCCGCTTCCGCCCGGCGAACTCGGCTGACTTCGATGAAAACTTCCAGCCTATCAACTCCCAATACCCGGGCGGCGCGCCGAGCATGTACACGGTGCACACAGGCGAGACACTGCAGAGCATCGCCCAAGCCGTCTGGGGTGACAGCGCGATGTGGTTCCTGATCGCGGACGCCAACGGCCTGACCGGCAGCGAGCCGCTGCGCGCCGGCCAAACACTCACCATCCCGAACAAAGTCACCAACATTCACAATAATTTCTCTACGTTCAAACCGTACGACGCCGGCAAAGCGATCGGGGACACGAATCCGACGATGCCGGATCCGCCGCCGCCGCCGAAGAAGAAGCATAGTTTCTTCAAGATGCTTCTGATTATCGTCATCATGGTCATAGTGACGATCTTCACCGCGGGCGCCGCGGCGATGGCGATGGCGGGGTCGCTCGGTAGCGCGAGCGGCATAGGAGCAATCATGGGCGCGGGCAGCACGATTCTCGCGGGAGGAAGCATCGCTGTCGCGGGAGCCGCTGCGGGCACGATGCTTGGTACGGGCGCCGCACTTGCCGCCGCCGCGATCGGGGGCGCCGTCGGAAGCATCGTGAGCCAGGGTGCGGCCATGGCGATGGGCATGCAGGATAAGTTCTCCTGGAAGCAAGTTGGCATCAGCGCGATCGGTTCGGTCGTGACCGCCGGAATGGGGGGCTCCGGCGGATTAAACGAGGCCATAGGCAAGGCGGCTGGTAATCCCTACGTAGCCGCCTTCGCTCAAGGCGTCGTGCGCTCCACCATTACGCAAGGGATCAGTGTTGCGACCGGGCTTCAGAAGAAGTTTGATTGGAGAGGCGTTGCCGCTGCAGGCGTCGCCTCGAGCGTCGCTTACGGAGTTAACCAGGCGATCGGCGAAGCGCAGTACGGAGCCGAGAAATGGGCCGAGATGAACAATCCGAATATCACCTCGGCCGCTAAGTTGCACGACATCTTCAACCAGGACCTCGGCACGACCCTGGTGCGTTCTATCGGATCCGGGTTCGCCGCGGGCACGGCAAGCGCCGCGATGCGCGGTGGTAGCACGCGCGATCAGCTTGGGAACATCGCGACTGATGTTCTTGCGTCCACGATCGGCAATACGTTTGCGGACCAGATGGCGAACGACAGCTTGCCGCAGCCGCAACCGAAGAACGGTGATACGGTTGGGGGTGTATGGGATCCGAGTAGATATGCAAAAGATCTATTCACTAGTGGAAACGAATTTAGCGAGTTTAAAACTAAGGATCTTCGACTCGATACTGGTTCCGGCGATACAGGTCGTTCCGCGACAACGTCCGACGGGTTTCGCGAATTTCAGGCGGATTCAGCGGGTGTGTTACGAGATCAAAATGGACAGGCCGCGCCAGAGAATACTGTTGCCGTCAGTGGCAACGGTAGCGATACATTTGGTTTGGCTCGTATTGCGCCGAACGCCACACAAGGTGCGCTGTTGTCGCCTGAAGACACCAGTCGATTCCTGCTACGTCCTGGGCCCACCCCTTATGCAGATATGGCGGGCATAACAGGTTATGAGGAGGATCTAAGAGCAAGGCCACCAGAAACGAGTTCAAGCTCGAACGACGTTGTATCTGAGAGGGTTCTCGCTTGCACACCGGAAAATCCAAAAGGGCTATCGCCGCGCGGTTGGATAGCGTGGAGCACTACTACTGAGGGAATACTCAATCGCATGCAGTTAGCTCCGCTTCTCCCCGCCGGATTCGACGGCTCTTATTTGGCCCCTGATAACGCGGCAGATTCACCAAGAGCGTTGGCAGAGCGAGAAAGAAATCGAACCAATCTCGCTATGGGAATTGCCGCAGGTCCGATAGTTGTGGGGGGTGGCGCTGCAGCCTATGTCGCAGCAGATTCAATCGCCGCTGTGATCGTCGCTCGTCAACTCGCGTTGCCACCCGCGGAGCTGACGGTAGGGAGTGTCACGAGAGGCATGGCTGGCGGTTGCGCGTTATCGACGAGCATTTACACCGCGTTGTCGTGGCCGGATGGAACCGCCGCTGGTACGGGCGTGGCCTGCGGCGCCGGAGCCGTCGGTGGCACAGTTAAGTTAGGCCTGAATGTCGCCTTGGAGTTACCCAATCCACTTATTCCGTTGACAATCCCGAATGCGGTTACGTTCGGCACTGGTTGGGCGTACGGTACAGTTTCGGTGAGGTGGTTAAACTATAGCGGCCTGACTTCAAGCGGCACGTCGGCATGGACTAGTCCAATTGTTCCGCAGGTTAAGGCTGCTATTGACGAAAGCAGACGTTAGTGTGAGATGGCGTACCGTCAAAATTGGGTCAGACATCTTCTGGCTCCCTTGGCCGGGGAGTGTTGGAACAAGGAGCTCGCGCGTGATTTTTGTTGGATCGACGAAGATCTATGGGAAGCAACTAAATCGATTAAGTGGCGCTTGCTAAAACTGACGTGGGTGTATTCGGTCTGCGTTGTGACTCAGATTACAATGCCGGCAATTCTCTTCATCGCCGTAGCAAATTTATTTTTTAAGAAGATTCCGCTGCAAGGGTGGGTGGCTGGTGTCGCAGTGGGCAGCGCGATTGCGTTTGTCTACGCTGTCTTGCATTCGATCGTGACCTACTTGTGGCTTCTTAAGAAATCGCGATCAAGTGCGTAGCCAGCGAGCATGCGTAGCGCGAGTAGGATGGGTGAAGCGCAGCGCAACCCCTCACAACAAATCGAACCTGAGCATTAAAGGGGCCAGGCTCGGGGCCAGGCTCGATTTATTTTTCCTCGGCGGACCGCAGCGCAACCCCGGATACGGTTCCGAGTGACGGATTTATCACCTGATCGCATCGCAGAGCGACACCTTGCAGTGAAGCGTCAGAAGCAAGTCACAAGCATGGTCGACATGAAGAGCAGCGCTGACGCGGAATCGCTCCCGTCCGAAGTTAGGAAAAGCCTATCCGACCGCGATCGAATCTGTCCGGTATTGGTCGGTCCCGCGTTCGTGCGAAAGTCCCGCATGACCGTGCACTTACCGAGTAGCGAGGCGGAGATAAAAGCTCCGCCGGCTTTTCTAAGAAGCATTGTGGAGAACTGCGACGGATCGCATTCCTTCAACGAGATCGTGCAACAGATCACCCAAAAGCATCGGAAGGCGCTAGCCGCTTTTATGGAAGATCTGCTGCGTCGGGGGCTATTGGTCGACGCCGCGAACTATTTGCCGTGCGTCGCCGAAGTCGCGCACGGGTCGGCGGGATGGGGGCGATTGAGCGCGCGAGAAGTGTGGATGCAGATCGCCAAGCTGCCACAAACGGAGGGCGAGAACGTTCGGCACATTCAGCTGATCGAAGCGCCGATCGCGCCGCTCTTATATAAGCGCGCGTCCGTTGCAACGTTCGATGAGAAGGAGTTGACCGAGGTGGCACTCGCTACGTTTCTTTGGTCGATGTACGGTGTGACCTCGATCGACCGTACGAGGCAGGTTCCAACGCGGCGCGCCGTGGCATCGGCTGGCGGGTTTTATCTGTTGCAATTTCACGTAGTGTTGTTGCGGCCGGCAGGGTCGCTAGCTGTCGGCATCTACCATCTTAGCTTTCCTGCGAACGAGACCGTGGGCTTCGAGCGAATCTCAGAGAGCACGACGGATATCTGTCGCGCCATGGATCGGCCGGAGGTCCTCGAGTTCGCCGCGGGCGTCGTCGTCGTGAGCGGCGATACGACGCTCGCTTCCCTTAAATATCGCAATCGTGCGTATTCCTATCTTCTGATCGAGGCCGGCGGCGCGCTGCAAAATGCAGCCCTTGCTGGGCCATCGCTCGACATTGCTTCGTCCGCGATCGGCGGCTTCGACGGACCACGCATGCTGCGCTTGTGTCGAATCAAAGAGGGCCAGGTGCTGGCGACGATGGTTTTCGGCGCGCGGCCTAGCGAGGAACAAATTGCCGCCTCCCGCCAGAGCCCGGAGATTTCCTTCAACTGGATCGATGATTTCCCGGAGTTACCGCTTCACTTGGCGCAGGCTCGAGTCGCCGACTGGAGCGTCAAAGACACGTACGGCTATGGCAGAGACCCGGATCCGTGGATTGCTTACGTCAAAGCGGTCAGCGAGGCGGGTGAGCGGTATGCGTTCGGCACGCCGACCGGCCTCGTCACCGCGCGTTTCGTAGATCTAGACGGCGCGCTTGATCCGCGGTCCGTCTTGAAGTACTCCGAGCAGCAGTATCGCCGCCGAGATATTCCGTTTGCGCCGTTCGATCCGAGGCGCGAGTATCGTTGGAAGCAAGGGCATCGATTTTCAGACGGACGGGAGGCTTTCGTACTGGCAGATCTCGTCTACGCGGCGCCGGCATTCGATAGCGCGTATCGCAAGCGTCTCTATACTCACGCGTCTTCCTCGGGGTGTGCGAACGCCACTTCGCAGGAAGGAGCCGTGTCAAAAGCGGTTCTGGAGCTGGTGGAACGCGATGCCTTTATGCGTCACTGGTTTTTGCAGTGCGGCGGCTTTGAGATCCGAACTCGTGTGCTGCCACGAGAGTTGTCGCGTCGTATCGCTCTGCTCGAGCGCGCCGGATGCCGCGTATCGATTCAGCACTTACCGTCTCCGGTCGCCTACGTGTGTATGGTTCTGACACAGCATGTGCAACGCCACTTCACGTGTGTTGCTAGCGCGGCTTCATTGAATGCTATCGAGGCGGTGTACACGGCCTGGGCGGAAGTCGAGACGATGTCGTACATTAAAATCGAGGACCCACCAAGTCGCAGCCTGGAACCCTCGGACGTCAAGAGTACGCAAGACCACGCGGACTTATATGCGCAAAAGATGCATTTTCGCCGCGCGGATGCCTTGTTTGTTGTTTCTGGCCGACAGGATCTTTCGGTCGCCCCTAAACCGAATCGAGATTCAGTGGATGACTATTGGAAAATTTTTTCCCCGGAGGGTGTCTGGATCGACCTCACGCTGCCAGGATCTGGTCTTAGGCAAGGCAGACTTCCTGTCTACACCGCCAGGGCCATCGTGCCTGGGTTGATCCCTATCACTTTTGGTAATAGATGTCTGCCCTTGGGTATGGTACACACATTGCACAAAGCGTCGCTATTTCCACACCCGTTTGCTTGAACAGAGGACAACCGACAATGAAATCGAAGCAGGTTCAACGAGGAATTCCAAAGTGGGGGTCAGGTCGCAAGACGACGATAACGAAAGCTCGCCATGGTGCGTCGGCTTGGGAGATAAACATAGGACCGAGGAAGAAACCACTGAGGGCGAATGGCCCGAGTCAGTGTTGTTACAACACTTCCAGCAATCAGTGTGCCGGTATTTGTTAGGGCGCTTTGTGGCGCAGGAAGTCGGTGCTGCAGCGATTTAGCGGGCTGCAAAGTCTTGAACGCTTCTGCGCTGTTTCCGGTTCTCGAGATATGAGAAGCAGCGGCAATGTTCCTGCCCGGTGTTTTCTACGACGAGCTAGCGACTGTTGACGATGGTGTTTGGCAGGGGATATTGGACCGCCACGATTTCTGGCGCGGCCCTACCGTCACGAGCGATGCCAGGTATGTGAGCGCCGCCTTTCACGTGCTCGTTATGAACGATCTTCTTGCCTCTCGACATGAAGGCGTTGTCATCCATACCGAAGAAGAGCTGAACGCCGTTCAAGTTCCCGATGCGGTATTCGACGATCCTATCGTGCGCGACGCGGTCGCGTCGTGGGCGAACATGCACGAGCACAACTGTGGGGCGGGTTACACGATTCGCAGCGGCATCTGTACGATCAGAGCGGGGGAGAATTTCGGCTACCGCATCGACGGTTCAGGATCGGACGCAGACTTATCCGATCCGTTGCTGCAAGAGAGCATAATTCGCGTTCACGCTTCGCGATGCACGGTCCTCCCGTTGCGCTTTAGCGATTCGGATGAATTTCTGATATGCGGCCGCCGCATTCCGCTCCGGCGAGGTAAGTTCTTCGAGTTGAGCAACGTTTTGCCGCATGCTTTTGTCAATCGTGGCGCGGACGACGCGGCGTTGCTGATGACGACGTACCTGGTTACAGAGGCGGTGCCGCAACAATCCAACACGGCGAACGATTCCGACGATTCGTCGCTCGTAGGCTAACCGCGGCGGAGAAGGTGCTCAAGAAGCAGTAGTCCTGAGCATACGCGAATGTCCGGGCTGCATTTGTAGGACTCATAGGACGTCACAGCGCAAGCATGTGACCGGTTTGGAACGACGGGGGGAGCTATCCATGTTTTATAAGATCAATTTCTTGACGCACATGTACAACTTGGCTCAATGCATTGAGAAATTCGGTGTGGAGGCGGACTTCGACTTTCACAGCTTCGAAGTCCACCTACGAGGGTGGAATCGACGAGTCAAGTTGCTTCCGCGGTTCATTTACTTCAAGAACGGAACACTCGCTTACGCGTCGCATCCCACGGACGACTCAAGCGACTTTATCGGTTGGCTTCCCTATGCCCGCAAGCAATGGGGACTCGCCACGGACAAAATGTCATTCAAGGACTACTGTGTGGCAAGCGGACTGAGGACGCCGAAGTTCTTCACGCGCTGGGCAGATGTGACTGTCGATGTCGTATCGAAGCAGCGCACGTCTTCGTTTGGGCAAGGCATCGGAGGTCCTTTCCGGTTGGCCGAAGCGCGTCAAAGAGCTGAGGCACTCGGCAATGGCGGTTATTTGGAGGAGTTCATCGAAGGAAAGATTGCGAAGGTGTGGTACTGGAATGGAACCTTGATTGGCCTTGAGGTTCTTCCTTTGCCTACGGTTGTTGGAGACGGCGAACAAACCGTCGAAGCTTTAGTGCAGGCTCGGCTTCGGAATCAAAAGATAGAGGCGGTTTTGCCGATCGTGGAAACAACGGTGGTTTATTTCGGTAAATCGCTAAGCTACGTTCCTCGACACGGCGAGAGTGTCATCGTCGACTTTCAATACGGCTCAGCCCTGCGGATCCTACCACTGTACAAGAACCTGAATGTATTAGGTTCGTACGAAGGCAAAGAAGCCATGGCGGAGCTCATGCGAGCAGGTCCGATATTTTGGCAAGGAATTCCCGACGATGTCCGAGAGAACACTTTGTTCGTGATCGATGCAATGATCGATTCGCAGCAACAAGTTTGGTTTTTGGAAATGAATTCTAACCCGATCGTAAACCCAGACACCTATATGACGATGTTCGAAGTGCTTTTCGGTCGCGCAAACTAGACACGTTTGTTCGATTAGTCGTGTTGTCCGAAGAGTATATCTTCCTCACGCTTCCCCGCATGGGGACAAAACACGTCCAAGACCAGTTGGTTCGGGCACTGGAGGTGACGGACGTCGTGGAAGGTTGTGAGACGTTTCTTTATAAAGGCCGAGAGTTCAGATTCAGCCTAGGCGAGTATTTTCTCAATTACGGATTCGATGGCCGGTTTGTCCCCGAATCGTATTTTGAAGATGGTCACCGAAAGCTCGACCACGAAAGAAAGTACGCAAGGGGTTTGCCATCGAATTGTTACGCATTCCAGATCTACTATGACGACGGTTGGCGGTTCGCTAAACGCGACTACATCAACTACTACCGAATTACTGATCGGGATTTTCGGGAGAAGTGGTTCCTACTAAATCGTTTTGGCAAATCGTACGTGATCAAAGTTTTATTCGATCAGCATTCTATCGAGCAGTTACGAGAGATATTGCGGTTGACACCGAATGTCGTCTGCTACGTAAAACCCGACCTGGTCAATTGGCTCTGTAGTTATGCCTTCGTGGTGAAGTATTGGCATTCCAATCCAAGCACGGTCGAGCCGACCGCGCTTGATATCCGTGTGGCAAAGCGAATGATCAATTACCTCAATGCAATGATAAATTTTTGTGAGGCCGAGGGAGTGCCGGTAGTTATGAATCGCGGCCAAGGCGTCAAGATGTTTGGTCAAGAGATCAGTCAATTCGTGACGCCGGAATTTTCTGAATTCGGGTATGAGGAGATCATTACCAACTATGGGGAATTGCTGCGACTGGTTAAATCCGTCGACAATGTATTCTCGAAATACACGCCGTTTCTAGACGTGCCACCCGTATCTTTGCAGTAGCGCATTATCCCGAACGTTCCGGCCCGCGTCTTCTCGTCACCTCCGCCGACTTCGACCAAAACTATCAGTCGATCGACGACAACTATCCTGCGCGCGCCGCAAATCCTACGTCGTTCGCTCCCCCGGCATGGCAGTCTTGCGCAGCAGCAACTTTGAGAAAGCGTTCGCGCAAACCCCGTTGGAAATTCGCACGAGTGATCAGCGAGTGCGCGTTCGACGGGGACGCGATCCATCGCGCTTCGCGCAAGCGCCGATACTGTAGTGTATTTTCGTGTGACGAGTTCGCGACCTCGCCCGCTATGGTGCGCTGCGGTTGGCATCGAATAGTCGGTCCAGCGAGCGACTAGCACGAGTAGGATGGGTGGAGCATAGCGCAACCCATCGCAATAAACGGAACCGGCAAGCACGATCGATGGCCACCGCCATCGAATCCTCGGCGCATGACGGGGGTTGCGGATGAGCTCGGCCGCTGGGGTTATGCGTCGCTGCGCTACGCCTACGCTCGTGTTGTCTTGCGTCACTGTCGCCTACGTAATACGCTGCCGATATGAAGACACTTACCGTACGTTTACCGGAAGCGCTGGTTGCCGACATCGAAGCGGAGTGCCAGCAGCGGCAACGATCCACCTCCGACATTGTGCGCGAACGCTTGAGTCGGGCAACGCCACGGCGTGCAAGACCGGCTTCGTTGCACGCGATTGCCGATTTGCTGGGATCCGTGAAGGGGTTGCCGGCGGACTTAAGCGCGCGGAAGAAAGCATATCTGACAAAAACCGGGTATGGGCGCAAGCGTAGTCGTTGATGCCGGCTTTCTGATTGCCTTGTTGAGTCACGCCGATCGTGATCACCCCTGGGCAGTCGAGCAGGCGGCGCAATTTCCTCCGCCGTGGAGGACTTGCGATGCGGTGTTGTCCGAAGCGTTCCACTTGCTTGGCAAACGCGGTCGGCCGGGATTGATGGCGTTGCTGCGAAGGGGGTCAGTGCTGCCGACGTTTGATACTTCAGCCGAACTTAGTCGATTGTTGGCCCTGATGGACAAGTACGCCAACATCCCCATGAGCATGGCCGATGGTTGTCTGGTGCGCATGAGCGAAACATTTGCCGATCACGTCCTGCTAACCACCGACACGGATTTTCGCGTATACCGTCGTCACGGCCGGCAGACCATTCGTTGCATGTTGCCGCGTTGATTCGCGCGCGTATTTCAAGCACGAGTGGCAAGCGTAGCGTGATGGTTGCTGGAAATGAATTGCAACCCGCAGCTCCATCCGGATATCTAGCCTTGCGTGAGCTCAACCGTGGTCCCCGGATAGTTGGATACGGTGACATAGCGCCCGGTCAGCCGCCCGAAAATGACGGATTTCCCGACGTTCGGGTTGCCAACCAGTACGATCGGCGCATCGGTCGCC
>JBGPCS010000045.1:0-10610 GCA_041481875.1 Sulfurifustaceae bacterium | reverse complement strand
TCCGCGGTTGTTTGGGAAAATACGGTTTGAGTAATTGGAAATGTTTCAAGCCAACGATGACAGTTTGGACCGTCGTTGGTGCCACGGTCCAAACCAAATCCAATTTTTGAGACAACGGCTACTTTCCGACTGCCTCGTGCAGCGAGCAACGGTCCACCGCTGGGTCAATCGGTCCGACGAGCCGTGCACCATCGCCGTGACGTGCATCAGCACCTCGCCGGACCCCAGCGCATCGACCGGCGCGGCGTCAGTTCGAGTAGAGCCGCTGGATGGCGAGAACGACGTCGCTCACCGTGCGTACGGTCTTGAACTCTTCGGGTCGAATGCGCTTGCCGGTGAGCTCTTGCAGCTTGATGGCGAGATCGACACCGTCGATGCTGTCGAGATCGAGATCTTGGAACAGACGCGCTTGCGGCACGATGCGGCTGGCTTCGATCTCGAAGGCCTCCATCAAAATCGCCTTCAGCCGGTCGTAGATTTGCTCGTCGGTGAGTACCACGGTTTGCACCTCGGTGCTGTTGCTGACGGCGCTAGCCATTGCCGCGCTCCTGCAGCAGCTGCGCCAACGTGCTGACCGATCGGAAATAAGTCTTGATCAGCGGATCGTCCGCTTCCAGCGTAAGCCCGTACTTGCGCCGCAAGGCGACGCCAAGCTCGAGCGCGTCGATCGAGTCGAGCCCGAGACCGCCGTTCCCGAACAACGGCGCATCGCCGTCTATCTCCTCGGGAACCATGTCCTCAAGATTCAGCGCCTCGACGATCAATTGCTTGATCTCTAGATGCAGGTCGCTCATGGGTGCGGATCTGCTCCGTGAAATAATGCTGCAAATTTCGAGTTAGTCGTCTGGCCGCCAAGGGTTCCGCCTCTCCGCCGGATACCCCCAATTCCGTTAGTTTAACAGGTGATTCCGCTTTCAGCTTGATCCGAAAAGAGCGTCGGGCAATTTCCGATAGGCGGAAGCCCTTGGCCCAAACCGGCGGCTCGCACGTAATGACGACCCGCACGATTTCGCATCCGCTGCGCAACGCAATTCGGGCCGCCCCGCGCTGGAACGCCAGCGGCTGTCCGGGGACGGACCGAGTGCCCTCCGGAAAAATAAGCAACGGACCGTGCTCGACAATCGCCGCAGCGCACTCGGCGACTAGTTGGTGGGGATCGGAGTTGCTGATATACCCGGCTTCCCGCACGACCCCTCGAAAGTATCGGCTCTGCCACAGACCCTCCTTGACCACACAGTCGGCATCCGGCATCAGTGCAAGCAAAATCACCACGTCCAAGTAAGACGGGTGGTTGGCGAGAACTAGTTTGTGCCGGCAATCCCGCAAGATTTTCGCATTGCGCGTCTCGAGAGTCATCGTTCCCGTCGCGCGCAGGACCGTCACCAGTGTGGCGAAGCAACCATGCACTAGACGACGGGCGCGTCGGCGATGGGCGTGCGGCCCGCCGGAAAAGAGGCGCATCGCCGGAAACACAACTAACGTGAAGAAAATCCCGCCGATACCGAAGGCGGCGAAGCACACGGCCAAGACGCCGAGGCGCCAAAAGTAGCGAGCCGACTGAATTCGCGACGGAGGATGCTCGGCGCCCGAATGACTAAACGGCATCGACGACGCCCCATTCCCATACGCATCGCTCACCCCGCCAACTCGCGGCCAGCTCCCTTGTCATCCACGCACGAAGGAAGGCGAGCGACTGCATTTCCGGCGCGGAGTCGCCGGTGTCCGCGGGCCGCCGTCCCACCCGCAAAGAAATCGGCGCATCGCGTGAAATCAGCAACGCCAGCGCGTGCGGGCACTCGTTGGGGCGAATGAACGAGCGGTATTCGGAGGGCGCGGGCTCTTCGGCGTAAATCAGTAACACGGTGCGACGAGAATCGCGCAGCCACTGGCTGGCCGCCTCCACCAAACCGTAGGCGAAGCTTTCCGCTCCCGCCGCGACGGCGATGCTCGGCGATCGGTCGCGACGGACGATCGAGTGAATCCCCGCCACCGCGTTGTGTACCGACAAGGAAAAATCCGTGGGAGACAAATCGTGGCCGCGACCGAGCTCGTGCAACATCCCCACGGTCCGGTGCAACTCGCCGTGCCGCGACGCCACGACAGTGCGATCGGCCGCGCGTCCCTGCAAGCAGGCGTTCGCGACGTGCAGCGCCATGCGCGCGGCGCGGCTAAGACGTCTACGCATGAGAGGATCGACGAACCCGAGCGCTGGCGCTCCCTCGCGCGACGGCAAAGTTTGCTCCGCCGCCCACGCGCGCCACGCCGGTTCGGACTCGAGGCCTGGGGCCCAAGCGGAGCACGCCGCAATCGGCAAGACAATCTCGTGTCGCCGCTCAACCAACGCCGTCACCCGCAGGCACGCCGAAGCCGCGCCTCGTGCCATGGCGCGGATACCCAAGCCACAAGTACGGCGCGGGTAGCCTGCGCGCGCCTAAAGAAGCGAAAGCGGCCAGATCGCGAGCAAGACGTCTACTTGGAGGCGGTGCGGCGCACCGGTGATGTGGGATAGTGACGTAACGTCTTTCCAACATAGAGTTGGCGTGGGCGATCGATACCGTGCGACTCATCCTGCAGCTCGAGCCAGTGGCTCACCCAGCCGGCGGTGCGGCCGAGCGCAAACACGGCGGTGAACATGTTGGTCGGGAAACCCATTGCACGCAGCAAAATGCCGGAATAAAAGTCGACGTTCGGATAGAGCTTACGCTCGACGAAGTACTCGTCCTTCAGCGCGATTTCCTCCAGACGCATCGCCACCTCAAGCAATGGATCGTCCCTGCCGATGTGCGACAAAACTTTCTTGGCTTGCACTTGAATGACGCGCGAGCGCGGATCGAAATTGCGATATACACGGTGCCCGAAACCCATGAGCCGGAACGTGTCGTCCTTATCCTTCGCCCGCGCCAGCGCGCGCGGGATATTCTGCACGCTGCCGATCTCGGTCAACATCTTGAGCACGGCCTCGTTCGCACCACCGTGCGCGGGACCCCAGAGCGAGGCGATTCCGGCGGCGATGCAGGCGAAGGGATTTGCGCCCGAAGACGCGGCCATGCGAACGGTGGAAGTCGATGCGTTCTGCTCGTGATCGGCGTGCAGAATCAGGATCACGTCGAACGCTTTGGACAATACCGGATCGACCGGATATTCGTCGGTCGGCCGTCCGAACATCATCTGCAGAAAATTCCCGCTGTAGTCGAGCTTGCCCAGCGGATAGCGCTGCGGGCGGCCGATCGAATACGTGTAGCTCGCGGCCGCGATCATCGGCATCTTCGCGACCAGGCGGATAGCCGCATGGACACGATCGGCTGGATTTTGAATATCCATGACGTCGTGATAGAACGCCGACAGCGCGCCCACAACGCCTACCATTACAGCCATCGGGTGCGCGTCGCGCCGGAAACCGCGATAGAACGACAACACCTGCTCGTGCAGCAGATTGTGCGTCTTGAGAGTAGCCTCGAACTTTGCCATCTCCTGAGCGTTGGGCAATTCGCCGAACATCAGCAGATACGCCACTTCCATAAAGTGGCTGTGCTCCGCCAGTTCCTCGATCGGATAACCGCGGTAGAGCAACACACCGGCATCGCCGTCGACGAAGGTAACCGCGCTCTTAGTCGAGGCGGTAGCCCGGAAGCCCGGGTCGAACGCCAATAAGCCATGTTTGTTGTAAAGCGGCTGGACATCGACGGCGGACGGCCCAAGCGTTCCATCGAGTATCGGAAGGGCCTTCTCGCCCGGTGCTTCGCTTACTGTCACATTAAGATATTTCTGCGCCATGACGGGTCCCACCTTTCAGACAAACCGCGAATTGAAAACCTTCCCACGCTAATTCTGCAAACGTGGAGGGTCGGTCAGAACACGACGAGAGGGAAGCCTAACCCTTGTCCTCGGCCCGAGCAATTGGCGGCCCATTGAATGTGCTAATGCTCACTATCCATCCGGTTCCGACCGTCCGTCGTCAGCGGCCTCTGGGGCTTCGCCGCGCGGACGGCGTTCGTAAATCCACTCCAACAACGCCTGCTGCATCGCCTCTGCAGAGTTGCCATTGGCACGAACATCGTTATATACGCAAACCACCACGACCCACCGACCGGCGCTATCGAGCACGTAGCCGGCTAGGCTGCGCACGCCATCGAGGCTCCCGGTCTTCAAATGCAGGCGCCCCGCCAGCTCGCCACCGAAACGATGCGCGAGGGTGCCGTCTTGCCCCGAGAGCGGCAGTGCCGACATGAACTCCGGCATGTACGGGCCTTGATACGCGGCGAGCAACAACCGCGCCAGGCTGCGGGCTGAAATGCGAGCCGCGCGCGACAAGCCCGCGCCGTTATCGAGGACAAGTTCCGGAAAATCGAGCTGACGACGACGTAACCATTCGTGCACGACGCGGCTGCCGCTGTCGGAAGTCCCCGGGGGACCGAAACGTTCGGCTCCGAGGGTCAGTAGAAGCTGCCGCGCCATGACGTTGTTACTGAACTTGTTGATGAGCCGGATAACTTCGACGAGCGGCGGAGAGCGAAATGTATATAACAGCCTCGCGTCCGGCGGTGTCGCGCCGTCGCGCCACCCGCCCCGCAATCGTCCGCCCTGCTCCTGCCAGAGCGCCTGAAAGACACCATGAACGTACGGACCTGTCTCCGAAAGTACGCGGTAAAGCTCGGTCTCCCCACAAGCAGCTCGATAGTTACCGTCGAATACGAGTCGAGTCTGGTTCCCATTGCGGACACGCATGGACCACTGATGTCCTCCCCCGCGACACGGCCCGCCAACCAGCTTCAGGCGATTGTCAGTCGCCACCGGCGGGTCGGCGATCACGCGTACTCGCTTTGCCTCGGGCACGACACGAATCTGAACCGCCTGAAAATTAACCAGCAATGCGCGCGGGAGCACGTTGTACGCACGCAGCGGTTGGCCATCGAACTCGGCCGGATCTCCGGGCTCGCTCGCGAAATAACTTTGATCAAGCACGAGATCACCACTCACCTCTTCTAAACCAGACAGCCGCAACCCTCGAACGAGCCGCCAGAATTGCTCGATCGCCAAATACGGATCGCCGTAGCCCTTGAGATAGAGATCGCCATCGAGATGACCATCGCGGGGGGCTACCCCCCCGTATACTTCGGTTTTCCACTGAAATGCGGGGCCAAGCTCTTCGAGCGCGGCTAACGTGGTGACGAGCTTCAGCACCGACGCCGGATTGCGCGGTTCGTCCGCCGCAACATTGAGAAAGGGACGCGGAGCGCCGATCACCTGCGCGTAGACGCTCAGGCCCTGCGCTGGAAGCCCGTAGCGCTTCATGACTTGCATCACCGGAGGCGGCAAATTACCTGCCTGCATCGCGGCTTGAGTAGGCGTGAAAGCAATCGCGAACAGGCCGAGCGCGCATCGGACAACGAATTGGAGAGCACTTCGAACGACCGCCTTCAGGGCGTTCTCGCGCGTCTTGTCGACAAACGATTGCGTAGCGCCGCACGCAGTCATCTGGAGGGAGTCGCACCGGAAAACTGTTGCATATTATATTTTTGCTAGTCGAAGCCCAATCTTTAGGTTAACATGCGCGTCTAACTGTGCTGACATTACTATAAAATAGATCACGGCATTGCTAGACCTAAGCCAGCAGCAGAAGGCGGCAGTGCAGTACATAAAGGGTCCGCTACTTGTCTTGGGAGGAGCGGGCACGGGTAAGACATCCCTCCTCGCCCACAAGATCGCCTGGCTGATCCGCGAATACGACGCCCCTCCGGCGCGCGTCATTGTCATTGCAAACAACGCGAACCAGGCTCGCCTGATGCGTTCTCGCGTCGCCGATCTGCTCGGACGCCACATCCCAGAACTAAGGGTTGCGACTTTTTCGGAGGTCGGCCTAGGGTTGATCCAACAACGCCTGGACGCGCTCAGCTTGCTCCCGGGATTCAGTCTATATGACCGGCTGGACAGCGAGACGCTCACGACACGCCTGCTACGCGAAACACGCCCAGACCTGATCGGTTTGGCCAATGCCGTATCGCGCCAAATCGCCCGCTGGAAGCGAGCGCTACTTACACCGCCGATCGAGCGCGAGATGGGCGGCTCTACTGTCGCGGAGATATCCGCCTGGCTTTACCGCCGATACGAACAGCGACTGCGTAGCGCGAATGCAATCGATATCGAAGACTTAGTCCGCAAGGCTGTCCGTCTCTTGACCACTGATGCCACCCTTCTGACCGAATGGCGGTCATCCAGCAGCTTTCTCCTGGTGGACGAATACGAGCGCATTGAGGCCGGCGAGCACGAGTTGGTGAGACTGTTGATCGCGGACGGTCCGGTTCTAACCGCCGTCGGCGACGAAAGCCAATCGCGCGGCGAGTCCGACGGCCACGCCGACAATCTCGCGCGGCTGCGCACGGAACATGCTGGCCTTCGCGTCATGCATCTTGACCGCAATTTCCGCTCGACCGGTAGGATCGCACGCTCTGCCGCTCGCCTCGGCGGTTCTCGCCGCCCGGTGGATGCGCCGCAAGGCTATAAGCGTGAATCCGGTGCGCGGCTGCGGGTGCTGCAAACACGAAGCAAGCAGCACGAGGCCGACAGCGTCGTCGCTGCGTTGTTGGCTCACAAAGCCCACGTCGGATGTGAATACCGCGACTACGCCATTTTGCTCCCACGCGTGCAATTCGCGCCTCTGATAGAACGTGCCCTACAAGCGCGCCGCATCCCCTACTGCTCGCACGGCGGTGCATCCCTCTCGGATCAGCCCGAGGTGCGCGACCTTCGGGCTTACCTAAAGCTTTTATGCAATCCATCCGACGACATCGCCTTCCTGCGCGCGGTAAACACGCCGCGACGCGACATCGACCGCTCGACACTCGAGCAGCTCATGAATTTTGCCGCGGGCCGCGGTCGACCGTTGCTCGAAACGACGCTCGACCCGGAACTCGCGCAGGGATTGACCCCCGGCCGGCTCACCGTGCTACACAACTTCGCGTTACTCATGCGCACGCTCGGGGAGCGCGCGAGCCACACCACCGCGGTCCAACTCCTTTACGATCTGATCTTGGAATTGCGCTACGATGAGTGGTTGCGCGATACCTGCAACGACGTGAAGATCGCGGATCGTCGAATGCAAAGCGTAGTGGAGTTCATTGGGTGGCTACGGCGCATGGCGAAGCAACGGCCCGAAGCGGACTTGCGTGCACTTGTTACGCAGCTCAGCCTCAACGCCGCGCTTGATCCCGACGAGTACGAGACAACAACCGAAGGCGTTGTCATGATGCCGATCGCCATTGCCAAGGGCCTTGAATTCGCGCACGTGTATGTTGTCGGAATTGAGGACGGATGGTGGCCCGACGTGACCGAGAACGACCTGGATCGGCACGAAGCGCGTTGGTTGTCATACGTAGCCATCGGTTGTGCGCGCGAGAGTGTCACTTTCAGTTTGACAGAGCATCGACGCGCCAGCGGCGATGCCGCGATACACCCGACGAGTAGCCTTCTCGAGGAACTCGCTCCAGAGGACGTCGAATGGTCCAATTCGGCGGCGGAGCCTGCTGCCGCCGAAGCGGTCCTGGGACACACCATCTTGCCCACCGATAGGATTTCTCCACGAAGGTACGGGTAGCGCGCCCAGGCGGCCTGGTTGGGAGGCCCGTACCAGAATATCCCGTTGGGCGCTTGGTGCTGCCCTGTCAACCTGGTTGCATGAACGTACTAGACGGGCGATCATACGGTCGCCCCGATAGCCGCGTGATAACTACAAGGCCAACCACTGGCCATAATCGGCGCGGGCGCTATCCTAAGAGTAACAACTCGCGACGCAAGCAGATTGGGAGTTAGCACGTGCCGGGTAAACCGCTGGCGAGATCGGACGCCCACGACGTCTCGACGCTTCATCTAGAACCGGATACGTTCGAGCCGGTCTACAACACGATCGTCGCCCTAAAATTTCCGATGGACGTCGCGCGCGTACTCGAACTGCGCTATGTCATCAACCACGCGGCCGAGGCGTTTCCCGAACCAGCGCCGACCGCTGACTACCGCGAATTTCGCGGCGCGCTTCAAGCGGTCGTCGATGCGACCGGCGTCGAAAATAAGCGCCACAGCGAAAAGCTGCTGCGCATCTTGGGCATGATGCGCGAACTTCACTACGCGTACAGCATCAGTACCCGGGACGCAGAAAACAAACTTCGCGCCAGTATGACCGATAATCGCGATCAGCGACGTCGGGCGATCCGCTACGCTCTGGGCTTCACCGTCATCGCGATCTTGTGCGCGATCTTGTGGCTCGGCGTCCCGGACCCGAGTTGGCCGTTGAAACTCCTCACCGCCGGTTTCGCCATAGGCGCGTGGCTATACGTACGCACCATACCTTCCCTCGACCGCGGCCTGAGCGCTCTTGAAAAACGGATGAGCCAACTTCAGCGTCATCGTGTGAAGTCGATTCACTGGCGTATGCTCGCACAGAAACTCGCGCTCCTACTCGGGTTCAGGCGCAATAGCCAGGTCGAGGTATTTCTCATCGATTCGGATCACGATCATTCTCGCCCGTCGGGAATGACGCATTAGTTTTTCGGTTCCGCAACTCGCGCGAACGCGTTCGCCGGCGCGAGCACACGTTAAGTGTGCTCGCGAAATCTCCGACGTTTGATTTCTTCTCGATGGGTTAGAGCGTGCCGACCGTCCATGGCGGAACGTCATCGCTTCGTTGGACCCCGGCCCGCACTTCCGCGTGGGGGGTTTCGGCGGCGCTAATGCACGTTATGTGATTTCGCGAAGTCTCCGCCTCACCCCCTCGGATGATGTCGGGTGTGTAGCTCTTTTAGCCGCGCCTGCGCTACATGCGTGTATATCTGGGTCGTCGAGAGATCCGCGTGTCCGAGCAGCATCTGCACGGCACGCAGATCCGCCCCGTGATTGAGCAAGTGTGTTGCGAAGGCATGGCGAAGCGTGTGCGGTGACAATGGCGTACGGATGGCGGCGGTGCGCGCGTGACGCTTTAGGTTGTGCCAAAATCCCTGGCGGGTGAGCGGCCCCCCGCGGGCCGTGACGAATAGAGCGTCCGTCGACTGGCGGGCGCTGAATTCGCCGCGCGCGTCGCGGAGATAGCGGTCTAACCAAGCGATCGCCTCCTCACCGAGTGGCACGAGTCGCTCCTTGTTTCCCTTGCCGATCACGCGAACCACCCCTTGCGTCAAGCTTACCTGTGCAAGCGTCAGCCCCACTAACTCGGAAACGCGCAGACCCGTGGCGTACAAGAACTCGATCATGGCACGATCGCGCAACCCGAGCGGCGTAGTGGCCCGCGGCGCGGCCAAGAGCCGCTCGACTTCGTTCTCGCTCAGCGTTTTCGGCAACGGTCGCGCGAGCTTGGGTGAATCGATGAGGGCCGTCGGGTCGGTTTCAATCCGCCCTTCGCGCGCGAGATAGCGGTAAAAGCGGCGCAGCGTCGACAGCAGGCGCGCGGCCGTGCGCGATTTCACGCGCTCGGCGCGGCGGCGTTCGAAATAGGCCAACAGATCCTCGCGCGTCGCGTCCGCGAGACTCTGGCGACCGGACGTGCGTAGAAAACGTTCCAGCAGGACCAGATCGCTTCGATACGCCGAGAGGGTCGCCCGGCTCAAGCCCTGCTCGAGCCAAAGCACATCGCAGAAACGATCGATCAGCTCGCTAGGCTCGGCGTTCATGCGCAAGCAGCCAACGTTTGATCGCGAGCGCCGAACCGGATCGCTGTCCCATGAAGCCGCCGATCTCGCCTTTAGCGACGACGCGGTGACACGGCACGATGATGGGAATAGGGTTGGTGCGGCACGCACCACCCACCGCACGCGGCGAGCTACGCAGGCGGCGCGCGATGTCGCCATAGCTTCGCACCTCGCCGGCAGGGATGTCGATCAATGCGCGCCACACGCGGCGCTGATGCGCGCTCCCGGTGAGCGCGAGCGGCAGCTTAACCGTACGACGGGAATCACGGAAATACGCGCGAAGCGCGCGGCACGCGCGCCGCACAAATGCACGCTGTGGACCTTTGAGCGGTAGTCTCGCGGAAACGAAATCGATGCCTGTCACCCGTCCAAGTTGGGTGCGTATTCCAATCCGTCCGAACGGCGCCGCGATGACCGCGTCGTAAACGGGCACGCTACTCATCACCATCCCGCCGGACGCGGGCGCATTTAGCTGCGGCTCTCCTTGAGAAAAGGGGAGAGTCGGACCGCTGATGCGTCAGTACGGTCTGCACGCGCGCATTATGTACGCAGCCGTCGGTACCTTCCAGCTTGGGCGCGTTGCGACGATTAGACTTTTTCCCGGATACGCGCGGCTTTGCCGGCAAGGTGACGCAGATAATAGAGCTTGGAGCGGCGCACGTCGCCTTTGCGCTTCACCTCGATCTTCGCAATGCTCGGACTATAGAGCGGAAACACGCGCTCGACGCCTTCGCCGTAAGATACTTTGCGTACCGAGAAGGAGGAATTGAAACCGCGGTTGCGCCGCGCGATGACCATTCCTTCGAATGCCTGCAAGCGCTCGCGCTCGCCTTCCTGCACTCGAATGTACACAGCGACGGTATCGCCAGGCCCGAAGTCCGGAACCTCTTGACTCATCTGGCGCGACTCGATCTCTTGCAGAATTTTACTCATTGTTCG
>JBGPCS010000044.1:0-10664 GCA_041481875.1 Sulfurifustaceae bacterium | reverse complement strand
GTATTTTTTTTTTCTGCATTAATCCCACGCTGCGCCGCTCTGGGGCTCTGGCGCCCTTCCCCCGCGGGTATTTGGGGTGGGGTTGTGGCACACGGTTTTGTCGGCACGCGGCCCCTCGCCTCGTCCATCTCCCGCGAAGCAAAATCAGCTTCGTCCCTCACCCCATCCCTCTCCCGGAGGGAGAGGGGGAGTACGTCCGCTGATGCGGGACAATATGATTTGGAGAGGGGGAGCATGTTCGCTGATGCGATCACAAGTGCGAATTGGTCAGTCCTTCCAAAGGTTGTTCGCGGCGTACTTGAGGATCACGTCCGCCGAGTATTCGGTGTAGCCGCGCTCGAGCAGTCCCTTCACGAGGTCACTGTACTTCTTCATCTGCTCTTCATCGCGCGTGCGTGCTTTAGTGATGACGCGGCTCATCTCGCGCACGGAATTCATCAGCTTGCGCTCGATCGCCTCCTTCAGCGGTTCGTACGACTTGTAGCTGACTTTCTCACCGCGCCGGCTCTTCGCCCATAAATAAGCCATCACTTCTTGGCGGAATCCTTGCGCGGATGATCCGACGACCGCGATCTGTTCTTCGACGGACTTCAAGAATCCTTCGTCCGAGTGCAATTCTTCGCCGGTGTTTCGGTCTTTGACGCGGGTCTTGTTGACGTATGCTTCGGCGTGGTCCAGATAATTTTGGAACAGCGTGTCGGCCTGCTCCTCGAACGAATACACGAATGCCTTGGTGATTTCCTTCTCGAGGATCTCGAGATAGACCTTGTGTAGCGTGTCCTGGAGGAATTCCAGGTACTGCCTTTTCGCGTCGTCGGCGATGTCGGCCGCCTTCACCATGCGGATCAGCGATTCGCGCACGCTCACCGGCGTAATGCCCTGCGCGTTTTCCGAGAGCGCGTTGTCGATCGCTTTCATGACGAAGCGCGGGCTTATGCCGAACATGCCCTCGCGCCGCGTGTCTTCTTGCAGCTCGCGTACGTTCGTGCGCGCGGTCTTGCCCTTCTCCACAACCTCCTCGCTGTTGTAGAGCTTTAATTTGGTCATCAGATCGCATTTGTTGGTCGGCTCGAGACG
The DNA here is from genome assembly GCA_041481875.1 of Sulfurifustaceae bacterium. Classification (GTDB taxonomy): domain Bacteria; phylum Pseudomonadota; class Gammaproteobacteria; order Acidiferrobacterales; family Sulfurifustaceae; genus JACQFZ01. The sequence continues at coordinate 9,587 of JBGPCS010000044.1, read as the reverse complement.
CGACAGGATCGCAAAGAGCGCCGCAAACTCGAGCGTGTGCGGCGCGATGTGCGCCCGAAAATCCGAGAGGTCGAGAAGTTTCTGATAAATTCTGATCTCTTCGCTCAGCCGCAGGTTGTACGGCACCTTGACCACGACGATGCGATCGAGAATGGCTTCGTTCGTCGGGTCGCCGCGGAAGCGCTGCCATTCGGCTTCGTTCGAATGCGCCACGATCGAGGTGTCGACGTACACCGTTCCATGCCGACCGGGCGCGGGGATGAATTTCTCCTGCGTCGCGGTGATCATGGTATGCAGATATTCCGGCTCGTTCTTGAAGACCTCGATGAACTCGGTGATGCCGCGATTGCCGACGTTGAACGCGCCGTTGAGGTCGAGCGCACGCGCATCGCCTTCGGAAAACGTATCGAGCTTGGAAATGTCGACCGACCCGATCAGCACCGACGTGTCCTGATTGTTCGGATCGACCGGGGGCACGACGCCGATACCCCGGCGTTCGTGGCGCGAGAAGCTGACGGTGGTTATCGGAACGTCCTCGTAGCGACCGTGAAATTCCTCTTTCAGCCGATAGCGGCATACCGGACACAGTTCGCCCTCGACTTGCACATTCAGCGTTTTTTCGAACTCGGGCCGCAATTGCTTGGGAATGAGGTGTAGCGGTTCTTCCGCCATCGGGCAACCGTCGATCGCGTAGATGGACGAGCTCTGTTCCAGTCCCCGCTTCAATCGTTCGACCAGGGAGCTCTTACCGGCGCCGACCGGTCCCATCAAATACAGTACCTGGCGGCTTTCCTCACCGTGCAGCGAGGCGGCGTGAAAATAACGGACGAACTGCGCAATCGTGCGCTCGATGCCGAAAAATTCGCTGTTGAAGAAAGGGTAAAGCTTCAGGGGCTCGTCGCCGAACAAGCGCTTGAGCTTGTGGTCGTCGGACTGAGCGATATCTTGCGTACCGTGCTGCATGATCGAGCCGAAAACGCGAGCGTGCGCAAGCTTGGTGATAGACGGATCGGTCTTGACCTTGTCGAGATATTCGAGAAATGTCCCATGCCATTCGAGGTTCTGCCGAGTGGCGCGATCTTTCTCGATGAGGTCGGTAAATGCGGACGTTTGTCGCTGCATAGCAATTTCCTCTTCGATTGGTTTGTCGCTACATCGTCATTACCGGTCTCCGTTTTTATTTTGTTCGGCACTGCGGTTCAGGTTAGGTACCGCCACCTGCCGCAACTCGTCTCATTATAGCTTTTCGCGGAGCGCGCGCACGCGCCGTTGTGCCCGTATACGTGCTTTAGTGAATGTCAACATCATTTGGCAGAAAACTCCGACCGCGCGTTCTGCGGCGCCTCCGATCGGAAAATCGTTAGTCCACAAAAGTGGTGCATTTGACCTGAACTTGATTGTGGCGTTCCGCGGCTCCTACTATAAATAGACGCGCGGTGATTGAGGTTAAGTTGATTGTGTGCCGTAGCACCAACCGCAGCGATGCCGCCTAAGGCATCTGCCGAATCGCGGCGCGGCGCGCATTTTTCCGAGCTAACGGAGATTTTCCGCCACCTCTGCGTACGCTTGCGGCGGACGCGTACAAGCGTTCTGCGAGTGCGTCGCGGTGCTCGTTCGATACGTGCGCGCGAAGGTTTCGCGAGCCAAAGCGGATCAAGGATACAGCGCGCCCTAGGATCGGGCGTGATAGGAAGTCACGGGCGCTTCCGCTCTCTGTTCCGTAGCGGGCCGCGCGCGCGGGGGCACGCCCACCGCAATGTCGCCGATCGCGTGACGTATAGCCTCGTCCACGTTCTCGATCCACCGGAAGTCGATTTTCTCTCTTACTGCAACGGGTATGTCGTCCAGATCCTTCCGGTTGCGCGCGGGCAGCAGTACCGTTGTAATGCCCGCGCGCGTCGCCGCCAGAACCTTCTCCTTGACCCCGCCGATCGGCAGGACCAGACCGCGCAAACTAATCTCACCGGTCATGGCGACGTCTTCGTGGACGGTACGACCGCTGAGCAGCGACACGAGCGCGACGAACATCGCCACACCCGCGCTCGGGCCGTCCTTTGGGGTAGCGCCCGCCGGCACATGGACGTGGATGTCGCTGCGCTCGAAAATCTCGGGCTCCAAGCCGAGACTGCGCGCGCGACCCTTGACGAGGGAGAGAGCGGCCTGGGCGCTTTCCTTCATCACGTCGCCGAGTTGCCCGGTGAGGATAAGGTTTCCCTTGCCGGGGATACGCGACGCTTCGATGAATAGAATGTCGCCGCCGACTGGCGTCCAGGCGAGCCCCGTCGCTACACCGGGGATGCTCGTGCGCGCGGCGACTTCGCTCTCGAAACGGCGCGCCCCGAGGATACCGTGTAAGTCCGCTGCGTCGACGCGGATCGCCAGCGCCGCTTCCTCGGCAATGCGCATCGCCGCGCGCCGAAAGACTCGGCCGATCTCGCGCTCCAGATTGCGCACACCCGCTTCGCGTGTGTAGTCGCCGATGATGGCGCGCAGCGCTGCATCGGTGATTTCACACTGCTCGGGCTTCAGTCCGTTCGCGTCCAATTGGCGCCGCACCAGGTAGCGCCGGGCGATTTGCAGTTTCTCCTCCTCCGTGTAGCCGGGGATATCGATAATCTCCATGCGATCGCGCAGCGGTCCGGGGATCGTGTCGAGCATGTTCGCCGTGCCGATGAACATCACCCGCGACAGATCGAACGGGACCCCGAGATAGTTGTCGCGGAATGTTCCGTTCTGCTCCGGATCGAGAACTTCGAGCAGAGCCGCGTTCGGATCGCCGTGAAAGCCGACGCCGAGCTTGTCGAGCTCATCCAGCATGAAAACCGGATTACGCGTGCCGCCCTTGCGGATGCCCTGAATGACGTTGCCAGGCAAGGAGCCGATGTAGGTTCGGCGATGACCGCGGATTTCCGCTTCATCGTGCACGCCGCCCAGGGATACGCGCACGAACTTGCGTCCCGTGGCCCGCGCGATCGACTGCCCGAGCGAGGTTTTCCCAACACCCGGCGGGCCGACGAAACAGAGTATCGGGCTCTTGCCTTGCGGGTTGAGTTTCCGCACGGCGAGAAATTCGAGAATCCGTCGTTTCACTTTTTCGAGGCCGTAGTGATCGTCATCGAGCGTCTTGCGCGCTTGCGCGATGTCGATCGACTCCTCGCTCGCCACCGACCAGGGCAGCGCGATGAGCCAATCCAGATAAGATCGGACCATCGAGTGCTCGGCCGCGCCTTCGGGCATGCGTTCCAGCCGGTTCAGCTCGCGCTTTGCCTGCTCTTCGACATCGCGCGGCATTTTGGCCTGCGCAATGGCGTTTGCCAGTTCTTCGATTTCTCCGGTCTTGGAGCCGGTTTCGCCGAGTTCCTTCTGGATCGTCTTCATTTGCTCGCGCAGAAGAAATTCGCGCTGGCGCTGATCCATCGATTCCTTAGTTTGCTCGCTGATTTCCCGCGTGAGCTTCAAGACGTCGATGCGGTGCGCCAAAAGCTGCGAGACCTTTTCGAGGCGTTCGGGAACGTCGAGCGTTTCGAGCACGCTCTGCTTTTCGGCGGCGGTGACATCCATGAAGCCGGTGATGAGGTCTGCCAGTGCGGAGCCGGATGTCGTCGCTTCCATCGCCGCTCCCAACTCGGTAGGCGCTTGCGGCAACAGCGCCAGCGCCTCCGCTGCCTGTCGTTTCAAGTGCAGAATGCGCGCCTCGAGTTCCTTGCTCGGCGTTTCGATGGTATCGACGGGGCGCACGCGCGCGACCAAGAACGGATAGCCGTCCAGATATTCGACGACCACGAAGCGCCGCTGCCCTTGGCAAATCACGTGGTGCGTTCCCTCGGGGGAGGTGACGAAACGCAGGATGGTTGCCAGCGTACCGATGGCGTGGAGCTCCGCCGGTTCCGGATTGTCGGCGCCGGCGTCGCGTTGCTGGATCACGCCGATCGGTCGCTCGGTGCGCATCGCCTCCTGGGCGGCCGCGATCGAGCGCTGCCGGCCGATGGCGAGCGGTAAGAACATGCCGGGAAACAGCACTATGTTGCGCACCGGCAGAATGATTACCGCGTCTTCCGGCAGCGCGCGCGAGGGGTCGATCGATTTCGGATCGGAAGTCATGGGATCAACCGTTCTTTTCCTGCAGTAGCCTTGGATTCATGGCGCAGTTATGCGGCCTGCAACCCACAATATCAACCGGGCCGGGAAATCGCCGCGTAGCAACGCACGCGGCCGTGGGTATAATCGGTTGCACTCGTCTTTGCGAACACCAAGAGGGGGATGAATGTCTCACGGCATACACGTACACGGGCCGCACGACCACGAGGTTGAACACCAAGCGCAACACGGGCCAGGGCTGGCGCAGTATGTCGCGATTTTCACCGCACTGCTCGCAACGATCGGCGCGGTGGTGGGCTATCACGTCGCGACCACGCTGAATCAAGCGATGTTGTACAAGAACGAAGCGGTGCTTAAGAAAACCGAAGCGTCGAATCAATGGAACTACTTCCAGGCGAAGAGCACGAAGGGGCACATCGTCCAAATCGCGGCCGAGCAGAGCCGCGGCCCGGTGGCCGAGCGCTATCGCAAGGAAGTGGAGCGGTATGAGCGTGAGAAGCAGGAGATCAAGCAGGCGGCCGAGTCGCTCGAGGAGAAGACAAATCGGGCGAACGCGGAAAGCGAACGGTTGTTACACCCGTTGCATCGGGCGGAACAATCGATGACGCTGATCCAGATCGCGATCTCGCTCGCTTCCATCACCGTCCTTACGCGCAAGAAGTGGTTGTTCGGCGTGGCGGGGCTCGCTGCAGCGGGTGGCCTCGCGCTCGCGAGTCTCTCCTTTTTAGGCGTCTAGCGCGCGGCAATCGCATGCGAGCGCCGTTTGCATCGCGGCCAATAAGTGACCGCCGAAGTGACGAGATCGACGCGATTCCGTTCGCCGCGTAGCGCCCTACAAACGCTCGCCGAGACATCGCGCGGGCGCTGACCGACGACTGCGGGCGGGTGCTGCAGCGGCTCGTTGCGGATTCGTTGAGCGATCGCCTCAGCGTTCCGGCCGTGCGGCTTCGCGCGCTCGCGCTGCAACCGCATGACGCTTGCACGAGTTCAATTCACAGCGCGGAACCAGCCGGTGGTTGTAATAACCATATGTCTACCGGGTATCGGTTTATCGGGCACCTGATTGTTCGCGGCATGGTAAGATTTTCCATGTTCTAACGGAGTGGCTCGCTTGCGGCCGCTTCTCCCGTTTTTCACTGTCAGGAGGAATTCGCAATGACTATACAGATCGGTGATACCGCGCCCGACTTCGAGGCGGACACCACGGAAGGCCCGATTCGTTTCCACGACTGGATCGGCAATGGTTGGGCGGTACTGTTCTCGCATCCGAAAGACTTCACGCCGGTGTGCACCACGGAGCTCGGCGCGGTCGCTAAACTCAAACCGGAATTCGACAAACGCAACACCAAGGTGATCGGATTGAGCGTCGATCCGGTCGAAGACCACAAGCGTTGGGCCAAAGATATCCAGGATGCAACTGGCCGCGCGCCGAATTATCCGTTGATCGGCGACAGCGATCTCAAGGTCGCGAAGCTGTACGGGATGATCCATCCGAACGCGAGCGGTACCTCGCAGGGTCGCACCGCCGCCGACAACGCCACGGTGCGCTCGGTGTTCGTCATCGGGCCGGACAAGAAGGTCAAGCTCATGCTGATCTATCCGATGAGCACCGGGCGAAACTTCGACGAAGTGCTGCGGACGATCGATTCGTTACAGCTGACCGCCAAGCACAACGTCGCGACGCCGGCCGACTGGAAGCAGGGGGAAGACGTCATCATCCCGACATCGGTGCCCGACGAGCAGGCTCGCCAGAAGTTTCCGGGCGGCTGGAAGACGCTCAAACCGTACCTGCGTATCGTGCCGCAACCGCGCTGATTTTCCCGGCGTTGGTCGATATTTCTACGCCCGGTTCGCCGGGCGTTAGTTTTTGCGCCGGTCGCTCACCAGGCGGTCCGACCCCTTAATTGGCAGGCTTAATGCAGGGTTCGAGTCGGGCTACTACAGTTAAAGGAATGGATGAGCAATGCGCGCGAGGATCGACGAGACTGGTGATTTCACGGGACTGCCCCACGTGACGGCTATCGATCAGCTTCTGAACGTCGTCGGCCTTTATGTCGTTACGGCCGATGGCAAGCTTGGCGTCTACGGTGAAGACAAGCGATTTGTCGCCGACCAAGCGCTGACGCAAGCGCTCGCGCCGCAGATCAGGCAGTTGGTGTCCGCCTACCTAGCCAGTCCAGACGCCAGCGAATATCGTTTGGGTGTCGTCTATCACGGAGCTGGGCCTCACCCGTGGGAGTCGGACACGCTGGCGCTCGAGGAGGCGGTGTTGCGCGAAGTGTATCCAGTTAGCGGTCCGACAACGCAGGGGCTTACCGCGTTTCAAAAGAAGAATCGCGACAAGAGTATTTACCGCGGCATCGAGCTGCTGCTCGAATACCGCTACGAGCGTATTCGCGAAGAGCCCGTCTACTGTCCGGTACTGTTCGATCGCGGAACCACGCTCGACGAATACCACGAGTACGGCACTTCTAAAGGCACGCCGATCCTGGTGATGGAAGTGTTGAATCTGATTGCGCACGTTCCGTTGGGTCGGCGCGACAGCGAGGTGCTACGCACCTTGATGAGCAATATGCACCGCTACTTGGTCCACAAGGACATGCGCCGCGCGGGTCTTTTCACGCTCAACGAAGAACGCTTCGTCGGGGCAGCGGACGGCGCGCCGACGACCGTCGAATTCTTCGACGCCGATAAGCGACACGATCGTCAGCAGACCCTCGTCGGCGGCACGCTGCATCAGCGACTCCTTGCCGCGGAGCAGGCGCAACTGAACGAGCGTTTCGCCCAAGTCGAGCAATGGTTGGAACGGCCGCACCGTCCCGTCGACCCGGCGTTGCTGCGAACGTTCACGCAGTTCCGTAATCTGGACGGCCACGTGCTCTCGGTGCTCGCGGAAAAAGCGCTGGTCCACACCGCGCCGAGCAACGCGCGCCTTATCAACATCGGCATGAAGGACGCGTGGAATATGTACTTGTTGGAAGGCACGGTCTCGCTGCAAGCCGCCGACGGCGGAGCGATCTTCGTCACGGGCGGCGGCGACAAGGCGGCGAGCCCCATTTCGTTCCTCAAGCCGAGGAAGTACACGGTCACCGCCGTCACATCGACGAGCTTCTTGTGGATTCATGACGCGTTGCTCGCCGCGATAGCGGTGGCGCCGCCGCCGGAAATGAGCGTTGCACCATCGCTGAAGCCGTTTCGATCTTGAATTTCCCTCGCGCCGCCGCGCGCGCGATTTACGCCTCCTCGACGATCGGCTCGATATAAATTTCCACGCGTCGATTCAGCCGACGCCCGTCGGGCGTCGCATTGCTCGCGCGCGGGACGCTCTCGCCCTTGCCTTCGGCGGCAAGACGCTCCGGGATGACGCCGTGGCTGTTGAAATACTGCGAGACGGTTTGTGCGCGCCGCAAAGACAGACCTTGATTGTACTGGCCGGTGCCGACGTTGTCGGTGTGTCCCACGATCGTGAGATGCGTCTTGCCGTAGCGCGTCACGACGTTAGAAATTTTGTCCATCGTGCTGTTGAAGCCGGGCTTGATCTGCGCCGAATCGAACTCGAACGCGGTTTGATCCGTCATGGTGACACGCACGATGTCGCCGCCGAGCCGTTCGACTTGTATCGCACCGGCCTGGCGTTCGGGCGCGAGCACCTGGTCAAGATCCTGCTTCTGCTTGTCCATGTAGTGACCGACGGCGGTTCCGGTGAGCCCGCCACCGACGGCGCCGATGAGCACACCTTTCTTTTTATCCTTGGAGACGAGCCCGCCGAGGACCGCGCCGGTCGCCGCGCCGATGATGGCGCCGCGTTGGGCGTCTGTCATCGGTACGTGCCGGCCGGTGCTATCGGTGGCGCAAGCGGTGACGCCGATTGCGGTGATCGCGATTACCAGAACGGATAGGCGTGAGTGTTTCATGCGTTGCTCCTGCGAATGTTTGACTTCGAGAGACGTCACCATCGAGGCGGTCTAGACATTATAGGGCGGTTCGTCGGCCGGTGGTTCGCCGCCCGCGAGCCGGTCGGAGAATCGAAGGTTTACGTTTCCACGGAGTTTTCCCAACTCGCGCCGGTGCTTTTTCGACGGCCACCGACGCGGAACGCGCGATCGTTGCCCGCCGGGCCAGCCCATGGCGCCGCTCACTCGTCTTGCGATGCCCCGCATATGAAACAGCACGGGCAGGAGGATTCGAGCGCGGTATAATCGCCGCTGACTTCCCGAGGGTGTGGCATTGAATCAGATCGACAACGTGAACGTCGTGTCGCAGGAGCTGCTGCCGACGCCGGAGCAGGTCAAAGCGACACTGGCGATGTCGAAGCCCGCCGAGCGCACCGTCGTCTCCGGGCGGGAGACGGTATGCCGGATTCTCGCTCGGCGCGATCCGCGGTTGTTCCTCGTGGTCGGGCCGTGCTCCATCCACGACGTGAAGGCCGCGAAGGAATACGCGTCGCGTTTGAAGGCGATCGCCGACGAAGTCGCGGATACGTTATTTTTGATCATGCGCGTCTATTTCGAAAAGCCGCGTACCACGGTCGGCTGGAAGGGCCTCATCAACGATCCCTTCATGGACGACTCGTTTCACATCGAGAAGGGCTTGCACCTGGCTCGCGAGTTGTTGTTGCGTCTGGCGGAGCAAGGGCTCCCGGCCGCGACCGAGGCGCTCGACCCGATCACGCCGCAGTATCTTTCCGATCTTGTTACCTGGTCGGCGATCGGCGCGCGCACGACCGAGTCGCAGACCCATCGCGAAATGGCGAGCGGATTGTCGATGCCGGTCGGAATCAAGAACGGGACCGACGGCGGTCTCGGTGTCGCCGTCAACGCGCTCAAATCGGTGTCGCAACCGCACCACTTCCTCGGCATCAATCAGGATGGCCAATGCGCGGTGTTTCGCACCGGCGGCAATCCCCATGCGCACATCGTGCTGCGCGGGGGCGGTCAACGGCCGAACTACGACTCCGTTAGTGTCGCTATGTGCGAGCAAGAGCTCGCGCGCAGCGGGTTGAAGCCGAATATCGTGATCGATTGCTCGCACGGCAACTCCAACAAGGATCCGGCGCTGCAATCGCCGGTCGCGGAAGATTGCGCGCATCAGATCATGGAGGGCAATCGCTCCATCGTGGGTCTGATGCTCGAAAGTCATCTGCATTGGGGCAATCAGCCGATTCCTAAAGATCTCGCGCAGCTGAAATATGGCGTGTCGGTAACGGACGCGTGCATGGATTGGGCCGCGACCGAAAAGTTGTTACGCTCGTTGCGCATGAAATTGAAAGACGTGCTGACCCGCCGCAGCGCCGCGGCCTGACGGAGACTGTCGCTTGCTTCGAAACACGGACATTGCCTGGGGCCCGGTCGCGAAATCGTTCCATTGGTCCATCGCGCTCCTCATTTTCACGCAGTTCGGTTTGGGTTGGATCGCCGTCACGTTTCGTTTATCGCCGGCGAAGATTCAACTTTTCATTTGGCACAAATCGATCGGTGTGCTGATTCTGC
>JBGPCS010000043.1:0-10692 GCA_041481875.1 Sulfurifustaceae bacterium | reverse complement strand
GTGCAGCGGTGTCTTCGGTGCGCGTATTCGCGCGCATCAGGCCGGCGAGCCAGATGAAGATTCGATCGCAGACGTCGTCGCCGTAATGCTTGTAGACATGACGGAAGTTATCGAAGTCGACGCGAATGACGCCGAGATCCTGTCCGTGGCGTTTCGCGAATGCGAGATCCTGCGTAGTGCGTTGCAGAAAATAGCGGCGGCTGTGCAGCTCGGTGAGCGGATCGACGGCGGTTTGCTCTTCGAGCGATTTAGTCGTCTCGTTGAGCTTGCGTGTGGTTTGATCGAGACGCGCGTGCGCGCGCGCACGCGCGAGCAGTTGCACGCCGTCGAGCGGCTTGATAACGAAGTCGGTCGCGCCGCAAGCGAACGCGCGCTCGCGCGTTTGATCGTCCTGTGCGCCGGTAATGACGATGACCGGAAGTTCGCGCAGACGCTGAACTTCCGAGGCACGGATGCGGCAGATGAACCCGTAACCGTCGAGCTTGGGCATCTCGACGTCGGTGATTACAACTTGGATGTTTTCGTTGGAGGCCAGATGCTGCCAGCCGGCTTCGCCGTCCTCGGCCTCGATCAAGGTAAATTCGCCCGAGAGTATTTTGCCGATGGCGCGGCGAATGACGCGCGAGTCGTCGACCACGAGCAGCGTCGGATTTTCGGCGTTCGCGTTTCGCGGCTCGCTCGGCGGTGTAGCGCTAGCTTCGTCAGCGACTTGCGGTTGCATAAATGGAGGTAACGCCTGGTTCCTCAAACCATAGTCCAGGGTTTCGGGACATTCAAAGCAGGAAATGTGCCTAGAGAAGCAGCGAAAAAGGGAGAGCACTGGGTGCCGGCAGCGAATCGCTGCGGACTGAGCGATGAACCTCGATATGCCGTATCCGATTTTTAGCGGTCCAAAGCAGCGCCGGCCCCACCGCGCTTCCCTAGCGGCGCACTTGGCGGACGTGTCGATGGACGTACCAGGCGACGCCAGCCAATAGCGCCAATCCGATGACGGCATCGAAGCGATGGAAGTAGACCCCCAGCGTGTCCCAGTGCTCCCCGAGCTTCATGCCGATCCAGGCGAGTGCGAGGCTCCAGATATATGACCCGACGAACGTGTAAACATTGAAGCGCCACAGCGGCATGCGTGCCACGCCGGCCGGAAAGGCGATGAAGGTACGGATGACGGGCAGCAGCCGCCCGACGAAGACGGTGATATCGCCGTGGCGCTGAAACCAGCGATCGGCGATGGCGAGATCGTGGTGCGAAATCAAAACATATTTTCCGTACTTCTCGATCAGCGGCCGTCCGCCCCATGCGCCGACATAGTACGCGACGATCGAACCGAGCACGCACCCGCTCGCGCCCGCCAACGCGACCAGTTGCAGATGCATTTCACCGCGATAAACCAAAAAGCCCGAGAACGGCATGATGATTTCCGACGGCAACGGAATGCAAGCGCTCTCGATCGCCATCAGAAGTACGATGCCGCCGTAACCGAGGCGCGAGATCGTGTCGATCACGAAGCCGGCGAGGATAGAGATAATTGTCTCAATCACCGGCTAGCGTCGTGATGAATGTGGTTGCGTGTTGCATCGGCACGGCGCGGGAGAACGAAAACCCGGCCTACGTGCATCGCGATGGCAAGTCGCGCAAAGGTAAGGAATCACGTGGTCGACCAATCCACGACGCCCCAATACCAGGTAGCGATGACCAGCAATCCGAACGCGATGCGATACCAGGCGAAGGCGGTGAAATCGTGCGTACTGATGTAGCGCAACAGACCGCGCACCGCCCAAAACGCGCTGACGAAAGCGGCGATGGCGCCAACGGCGAACATGCCGACGTCGTCCATCGCCAATAGCTGGCGCTCCTTATAAAGCTGGTAGACGGTCGCGATGATCAACGTCGGTATGGCAAGAAAGAACGAGAACTCCGTGGCCGCTCGCCGCGATAAGCCGAACAGCAGGCCGCCGATAATCGTAGCGCCGGAACGAGACGTGCCGGGGATTAGAGCGAAGGCTTGGGCGATGCCAAGTTTCAAGGCATCCGCGGGGGACAAGTCATCCACCGACTCGATAAGGATTCGGTGCTCACGCTTCTCGGCCCAAAGAATGACAAAGCCGCCGACGATGAAAGTTGTCGCGACCGTGACCCAATTGAACAGATGCGCCTTGATCGCATTGCCGAACAGTAGGCCGAGTGCGGCAAGCGGCACAAACGCAATCGCCAAATTGAGCACGAGGCGCTGTGCCTTGGGTTCGGTAGCCAATCCGCTGAACACCGTCGCGATCTTGCTTCGGTACTCCCAGCACACGGCAAGAATAGCCGCGGACTGAATGACGATTTCAAATAGCTTGCCCTTATCGTCATTGAAACTAAGGAGATCACCGACCAAGATCAGATGGCCGGTCGACGACACCGGAAGGAATTCCGTCAATCCTTCCACGACTCCGAGCACGACGGCTTTGGCAAGAAGTATCAGGTCCATATCAGCTTTTTGTTTTTGGGGAAACTCTGATTAATTCCCTCTCCCGCCGGGAGAGGGTTAGGTCGCTCCTGCGCATCCTGCGCACGCGACATTCGTACATCCCTGTACAGCAGGTGGGGGGCGGCGGTGCAAGAAGTCGCGCTGTTTCCCTCACCCCAGCCCCTCTCCCGGAGGGAGAGGGGTAATAAATCAGAGATTTCGTAGATGACGTTCTCCCGCTTGGGGGAATGGTGAAGCATCGGAAGTACCGCGAAAATTATCCGGCAGCATCGAACTGCAACGCCGTTCCGCGCACGCCTTCGCGGATGCCTTGAGGATCGTACACGATTCGTCCACCGACGATCGTGTATTGCGGCCAGCCCGTTAGTTCCTTGCCCGCGTACGGCGACCAGTGCACGCGCGTGTAGAGTTCCTCGTCGCGCACGGGTCGATAGCGTTCGATGTCGACGAGCGTCAAATCGGCATCGTAGCCGGGGAGCAGGCGGCCTTTGTTCGAGATGCGATAGGCTTCGGCCGGCGCGCGCGACATCCAACGTTGAATGTCGGCGAGCGTGCATTTACCGGCGCGCATCGCGGTGAGCATGAGCGGCAACGAGGTTTCGACGCCGGGCATGCCGGCCGGCGAGCGCGGGTAGCCCGCGTGCTTCTCGTCCAGGGTATGCGGTGCGTGGTCGGTGGCGATGAAGTCGATGACGCCGTCGCGTAGGCCTTGCCACAGGGCATCGTTGTCGGCGCGAGTGCGAATCGGCGGGTTCATTTGCACCAGCGTATCGAGCCTCGCGTAGTCGTCGACATTTAGCAGCAGATGGTTGGGTATCGCCTCGGCCGTTATCCACGCGGGTTTGTCCCGCCGCAACAGCTCGACCTCTTCATGTGTCGACAGATGCAATATATGCAGCCGCCGCCGATATTGCTTCGCGAGCGCGAGTGCTCGCGCGGTTGCGAGGCGTGCGCACTCGTTGTCGCGAATTTCCGAATGGACCGCTGTGTCCCCGCGCCCGGCGAACTGCTGGCGGCGCGCACGGATGCGCGCTTCGTCTTCCGCGTGCACGGCGATCAGCCGCGTGCCGTTCGCGAAGATCCGCTCCAGGTCTTCCTGCCGATCGACGAGCAGGCTGCCGGTGCTCGATCCCATGAAGATCTTGATACCGCACGCCGGACCGGCGCGATTGATCTCATCGAGATTGTCGGCGGTCGCACCGATGAAGAAACCGTAGTTGACGACGCAGCCGCGCGCGGCGCGCGCGAGCTTGTCATCCAGCGTCGCCTGGTCGATGGTCGGGGGATCGGTGTTCGGCATTTCGAGGAAACTGGTGACGCCTCCCTTCGCCGCGGCGCGCGAGCCCGAGGCCAGGTCCTCTTTGTATTCTTTGCCGGGCTCGCGGAAATGGACTTGCGGATCGATGATACCGGGAAGGAGCAGCGATCCGCCGGCATCGACGGACTCGTCGGCGTGGACGTCAATTTGCGGTTCGATGCGGGCGATGAGACCGTGCTCGCAGTAGACGTCGCCGTCAACGACCGTGCCGTCCTCGCGAGCGACACGGGCGTTACGGATGAGGAGGCTTGGCAAAGCGCCTCGGGGGAAGGTTTTCTGCGCTTGACGTTATCGGAAGCGCGATCAACCCATCTGCTTCTCGCGCAGCTCATCGAGCGTCTTGCAATCGATGCAAAGCTCCGCGGTCGGCCGCGCTTCCAGGCGCTCCAGGCCGATTTCGACGCCGCAGACGTCGCAATAGCCGTAGTCCGAGGTCTCGATCCGCCCGAGCGATTCGTCGATCTTCTTGATCAGTTTGCGCTCGCGATCGCGATTGCGCAGCTCGATCGACATGTCGGTCTCCTGGCTCGCGCGATCGTTCGGATCGGGCGGGTTGTCCGGCTCGTCGCGCATCTGGTGCACCGTGCGCGTCAGCTCGTCCAGCAGTTCCTCGCGCCATGCGAGCAACTTCACGCGAAAGTGCTCGACCTGTTTCTTGTTCATGTACTTCTCGCCCTTCTTGACCGCGTAGGGTTTGATCCCGGCGGCGGGGAGCGACTGTTCTTTCCTTTTCCGAGTGGCAGGCATTCGTTGTTGACTCCTGCAATAATTGAGGCGGAATCCGGTCGGGCCCGCAAAAATAAGCGCGAATTTGTACCAGAAAGGGTCTAGGGTCGCAACCGCGAATTGTGGGGTTCCGGTCGCTTCGACAAAGCATAGGTGACGAAACCATGACATGGCCGTACTATTTCACGGTTCCCGACGCGTGGAACTTTTTTCCTCGACCGGGGTTGTTCCTGCCTGGAGGGAGCGGATTTTCACGCAACGGCCTGCGTGCGCGGATGCCGTGACTCACATCGCCCAGCGTTTGTGTGGCATCGAGCCTTTCTACGTCATGGACGTGCTGGCGCGCGCGCGAGCGCTGGAAGCGGCAGGGCGCTCAATCGTTCACATGGAGATCGGCGAGCCGGATTTTCCGACCGCCGACGCGATCGTGCGCGCAGGTGTCGATGCGCTTACGCTCGGGCGCACCCGTTATTCTCCGGCGCTCGGGATTCACGAGTTACGCGCCGCAATCGCGGGAAATTATCCAGCCGGTGCGCACCTCGATCTTGCACGCGTCGTCGTAACGCCGGGTGCCTCCGGCGCGCTCGCGCTGGCTCTGGCCGCGTTGCTCAATCCGGGCGACCAGGTCCTCGTCAGCGATCCGGGCTATCCGTGTAATCGCCATTTCGTGCGGCTGTTCGAAGGTGAACCCATCGCAATACCGGTCGGCTCCGAGACGCGATTTCAGCTGACGGCGGACCTGATCCGCGCGCACTGGACGCCCCGAACCGTCGCGGTGTTGCTCAGCTCGCCGTCCAATCCGACCGGCACGCTCGTGCCGGCGGCGGAGCTCGAGCGCATTGTACAAACGGTCACCGCGCTTGGCGGCGTGTTGATCGTCGATGAGATCTATCACGGGCTCACGTACGGCGTCGATCCGGTGAGCGCGCTGACGCATTCGCCGGATGTCTTCGTCGTAAACAGCTTTTCCAAGTACTACGGAATGACCGGTTGGCGACTCGGTTGGCTCGTGGCGCCGACGGCGTACCTGGCCGCGGTCGAGAAATTGGCGCAAAACATATTTATCGCCGCCAGTACGCCGGCGCAATACGCGGCGCTGCTGGCGTTTGATCCCGGCGTACGCGTCGAGCTCGAGCGTCGCCGGCGGATATTTCAAGATCGACGTGACTATTTGTTGCCGGCACTGCGGACAATCGGCTTCGACATACCCGAAACCCCGGACGGCGCGTTTTACATCTATGCGGATTGCGGCCGTTTCAGCGAGGACAGCCGTGCGTTTGCGCTAGACCTGTTGACGCGTGCCGGCGTGGCTGTGACCCCGGGCATCGACTTCGGACGACATCGGCACGGAAGTCACGTTCGGTTTTCCTACGCGACCAGTCAGCCAGACCTCGAGGAGGGTGTGCGGCGCATTGCTCACGCGGTCGCGTAGTCGCTACCGCGATTCGGTCTTCGCTCAAGCGTCGGGTTTTCGACATCCCGTTTAGACGTACACCACTTCCTCCAAATGCCGAGGTAAGTCACGCGTCTCGGTGCCGCCGAGGTCTTTATCCAGCGTGGCGCTGACGAGTCCCGCCGTCGTATCGGGAAGGGAGCTGCGCAGCAGGCCCAAAAAACGCGGTTCCGCGACGAGCACGAGCCGCCGGTAGCGCTGCTCGGTTCGGCCCTCCTCCAGGAGCGTTGCCAGCCGTTTGGCGAAATGCTCGGCGATGTGGACCGTTGGGTCCTGCTCGGTGGCGTAAGCGTGACGCCCGCGACCGCCTCGATCGGAACTGCGGCCGGCTTTGTCGCTGTTGATTTCCTGACTCTTCAATTTTCCGGCGGGATTGTCGATGTTCTGTAGGAACTCTAGACCTTTGCCGGGACCGCGATTCTCGAACAGGCGGGCGCCGCCGCGGTGAGCCACTAATATCCATGTCTTGCTCATCGTTCATCGCTCCTGCGTGCGGTTTCCTTTCCCATCATACCTGCCCGACGCCGACGGCGCGGCACCGCTGAGCGGCCGTGGCACGCTCCTTGCTCCCTTCCTAGGTAAGAGTAAAAACCGGATACGCATCATGAACCACAGTTTTCTGGACGATTTTTGCAGGTCACTAATTCTCGAGGCGGAGCAGGAATGCGCGGAGAATGACCCCGGTATGACCGACTCGGCGGCGATGGTGTTGGTGGGCGATGTCTACGCGCTGCTCGTGACCCACGGCGCGGGGGCGCTGTCCGACGAACAACAACCCGCCGCGCGCGAAGACGACGGATTGTCGCCGTTCATTCGATAGGTGTGTCGGGCAGGTTACCCCACTCGGACCAGGAGCCCGGATAAGCTTTGACCCTCGGATAGCCGAGGAGCTTCAGTACGACATACGTATGCGCGGACCGATGATGGGTCTGGCAATACGTAATCACTTCCTTGTCGGGGGTTACCCCCAAACCTTCCAACGTCCGCTTTAGTTCCGCCGTATCCTTCAGCCGCAAATGGCGCGACTGATCCATCGCATCGGTCCAGTTAAAATTCACCGCACCCGGGATGTGTCCGACGCGCTCGGCGCGCTTGGTTCGACCGGCATACTCATCGGCTGAGCGCGCGTCGAGCAGGACCACGCCCGGGTCCTTCAAGTGAGCCAGGATGTAGTCCTTGTCCACTTGCGCATCGCCTAGAATTTGGACCGGATAGTCCGTCCGTTTGATCGGGCGCGAACCGGCCTCGGTCGGATGCTGTCCCGCCATCCACGCCCTAAGGCCGCCGTTGAGGAGCGAGGCGTTTCGGTGGCCGATGGCATCGAGCGTCCACAGCAGCCGCGCGGCCCGGCCGTTTCCTTCATCGTCGTAGGCGACGACGTGGTGATCGGGTTTCAATCCAATCGAGCCGAGCACATCGCTCAATTGCTCCGGGCTCGGCAACACGGCTGCGGCGGGTGGCCGGGGAGCGACGATGCGTCCGTAGTCGAGCGACGCCGCCCCCGGGACGTGGGCCCGTGCGTAAATGTGAGACGGATTCAGATCGACGACGCGCAAATCGAGCGCACCCAGGTGAGCAGAGAGCTCCGCGGGTTCTACTAGCAAAGGCAGATGCGTAGCGGCCATGGGTTAGCGTCGATGTCAGCACGTATTGTAGCCGCCTCGAAGTCACAAGATAAACGTCGCGACACACGCAAAAAACAGAGTAAACTACGACAGTCGGTGCACACTGGTAGCGCGTGGAAATATTCAAGATTTTCACCATCGAGGCGGCGCATCACCTGCCGAACGTGCCGGAAGCGCACAAATGCCGGCGGCTCCATGGCCACTCCTTTAAGATTGAGGTACGCGTGCGTGGGCAAGTTGCGCACCACAGTGGGTGGGTGCAGGATTTTTCGGAGTTGGCGGACGCGTTCGATCCCCTGTATCGGCAGCTCGATCACTCCTATCTAAATGAAATTCCCGGTTTGGAAAATCCGACCAGCGAGAACCTGGCGAAATGGGTTTGGCAGCGACTCCAACCCTCGTTACCGATGCTTGCCGAAATCACGGTGCAGGAGACGTGCACATCCGGGTGCAGGTATCGTGGAGAGGACTAGCGGGTCGGCTCAGGACGGGCTTTTTTGTGGCCCCCATGGATCGAGACACGCTGGGACGCCACGGCGCAGAACGGTTCGGGATGAACCTTGTCGTCATCGCGTTGCAGGAGTCAGATGGCTTCCACTTTAGATCGGCCCATCGAATTGCAGACGGCCCGGAATCCGACGGCCGCGGTCATTTGGCTGCATGGACTCGGCGCCGACGGAAACGATTTCGCCGGCATCGTTCCGGAGCTCGCGCTCCCGTCTTCGGTCGCGGTGCGTTTCGTCTTCCCGCATGCGCCCATGCGGCCGGTGACCATCAACGGGGGCCACATCATGCGCGCGTGGTACGACATTGCGCCGAGTGGTGATGGCGAGTTTCGGCAGAACGCCGAACATATCGCGGAGTCCGTCGAGTCCGTGCATGAGATGATCGAACAGCAAATCAGCGCCGGCATCGGCGCCTCGCGCGTCGTGGTCGCCGGCTTCTCCCAGGGCGGGGCCATTGCGTTGCACGCCGCGCTTCGTTCGCGCCGGCGATTGGGTGGCGTGATCGTACTGTCGGGGCCCGCGCCGAATGTCGAGGAACTGCTGAAACAAGCATCGCCCGCCAACGCCGACCTGCCGATATTCTTGGCGCACGGCAAATACGATCCCATGGTGCCGTACGCTTACGGGGAACGACTACATGCCCGGCTTCGCACGGACAACCGACCGGTCGAGTGGCATGCCTATGACGTCGAGCACGGGGTCAATCTCGACGAAATCCGGGACATCGGCCGGTTCCTCGCGACCGTGCTCGCCTGATCGGGGCCATGCAAAATTTTTTCGAATCGCCTGTACAGTTTAGTATTCGCGTGTAGCCTATTAAGCAAAGGGGGAAACGATGGTGCTCCTGCGTGAAACGCCGCGTGACTGGCTGCTAGTTATGCTAGTAGCGTTGCTCACTATTGGCGCCAATCTGCCGCCGGAGTGGACCGAGACCATCAACATCGATCGACGCATCTTCATCGTCGGTCTGATCGGGGTCGTCGGCGTCGCGCTGGTGCGCTATCTCAAGTTCGCGTTGCTTCTGGTTGTGGTGTTCCTTGCCATTGGCGCGAATTTGCCGGCGGAGGTCGCTAAGGAATTCGGCGTCGACCCGCAGATCATGATGATCGTGCTCGTCGCCATGGTGATCGTGTCGCTAAGCAACAAGATCTGGAAATTGCCCGTCGGTCTCGACAAGAGCGGCCGCCCGGCGAGCGCGCACGGCGCTGCGGCGCTCTTTAACGCGGTGCTGAAGGGCCGCATCATCGTCGTCCAGACGCTGCTCAAGCAGGGGGTGAATGTCAATACGCGCACCGTCAGCGGCAAGACGCCGCTCATGGCGGCTGCCTACAAAGGTTATAGCGATATCATCCAGCTGCTGATCGAGCACGGCGCGGATGCGAATCTACGCGACGTGCGCGGCGAGACCGCGTTGAAAATGGCGGAGCGCGGTGGTTTTTCCCGCGCGGCGCAAGTGCTGAAGGCGGCCGGCTCGGCGGGCTAGCACTTGGGCTAGTCGAGGGCATGTCTTGATGGCGCGGTCGCGCGTCCCCATTTGCAGAGCATGTCGTCAAATCTCCAATCCCCCTATGATTCGCGTTTCGTCGCGGACGTCAGTCGCGTCGACTTCGCCGCACAAGTCATCGAACGTTCGCGCCAGACGCCGGTGCTGGTCGATTTCTGGGCGCCGTGGTGCGGACCGTGTCGGATGCTGACGCCGATACTCGACAAGCTCGCCAACGAGTACGGCGGAAAGATGTTTCTCGCCAAGGTGAATACCGACGTCGAACCGGAACTGGCGACGCAATTTCAAATACGCGGGATTCCCGCGGTTAAGCTGTTTCGCAACGGGCAGGTGGCCGGAGAATTCGTCGGCGTCCAGCCGGAATCGACAGTGCGCGCGCTCATCGATCGTTTCATCGCGAATGAGACCGACGCCGTGGTCGAGCGAGCGAGCGTCCTGGCACAGGAAGGAAAACTCACGGAGGCGATTGCGCTGTTGCGTCAGACGATCGAGCTGGACGCGCGCAACGACCGCGCCAAGATCGAGCTTGCTCGGTTGCTGCTGTCGCTGTCGCCGACCGGAGATCCGCCGGCGATACGGGTCGAGGAGAGCCAACGGTTGCTCGATTCGTTGTCGATGCGAGTCGGCGCGGACCCGCACGTCGAGGCGCTGCGGGCACGCCTCGATCTGGTGCGCATCGTTTTAAACGCTCCCGCCACCGAAGAGCTAGTGCGCGCGACCGCGGTGAACGCCGACGATCATCAGGGGCGCTATCAGCTCGCCGCGCGTCTTGCGCTGGAAGGTAAGTACGAGCCGGCGATGGCGCACTTTTTGGAAATCGTGCAACGCGACCGCAAGTTCGGGGATGGTGCCGCTCGCAGGGCCCTGGTTGCGACGTTCAATCTAGTTGGCGGCCGCGATCCACTGGTGGTGAGATACCGCGCCGCCTTGGCACGCGCGCTAAACTGATCGACCGCCCGCACAGCGGTGAGGCAAACGGGGTCCATCCGGAGCGTTGGAACCGCGCCGCGGACGGCAGGCGAATTCTTTCAGGTCCGAACATGGCGCTCCCTAGGGGATTCGAACCCCTGTTACCGGCGTGAGAGGCCAG
>JBGPCS010000042.1:0-10752 GCA_041481875.1 Sulfurifustaceae bacterium | reverse complement strand
CCTGTGCGATGAACTCGATCTCGCGAATGCCGCCCGGGCCGAGCTTGATGTTATCCGCCATCGACTTGCGCTCGACCTCGCGCCCGATCATCGCCTTCATGTCGCGTATCGCTTCGAGCGCGCCATAGTCGAGGTAACGTCGGTACACGAATGGCTTGAGTCGCGCGACAAGCGCTTCGCCCGCGGCTCGGCTACCGGCGCAAACGCGCGCCTTGATGAATGCGTAACGCTCCCATTCGCGCCCGTGAGCCTGGTAATAGTGTTCCATCGTATCGAACGACAACGCCAGCGGGCCGCTCGTGCCGAATGGGCGCAGCCGCGTGTCCACGCGAAATACAAATCCGTCGGCGGTTGACTCGCTCAGCACGCCGACGAGCGACTGACTCAATCGCAGAAAAAACTCGGCGTGACTTGTTGGCCGAGGTCCCTGCAGGTCGCCTTCTTCCGCGTACGTGAAGATCACATCGACGTCGGAGGAGAAGTTGAGCTCGCTTCCGCCGAGTTTGCCGAGCGCCAGCACGACAAGCCCTACCGTCTCACCGGTCGCTGAACGAGGAACCCCGCATTGAGTGTGCGCGCGGGTAGTCAGCCATCGAAGCGCGGTGTCGATAGAAGCGTCGGCGAATTCGGACAGCGTCGCGAGCACCTCATCGAGCGGCGCCTGGCCGGCGAGATCACGCCAGGCGAGGCGTATCATCTCGCGCCGGCGCTGCACGCGCAGCGTGCGCCTGAGATCCGCTTCATCGATTGCGCAAGCGGTCGCGCCTTCAACGCGCTGGGCGAGCTCGCCTGCCATGTACGGCCGAGACAAGTCTCCGCTGTCTAGCAACTCGCCGAGAAGCGCGGGGTCGCGCGCAAGTGCTTGGAGCATGAAATCGCTGCATGCCAGCGCGCGTGGGAGCGACGCGACCAGCTTTAGCGTGCGCTCGTCTGCGCGAATCCCCGCGAGGGCGGCGCGGATCGCGGACCAATGCACTTGTACACCGGCTAGCAGCTCGGCCGGCAGTCGCATCAGGGCGTCTTCTGCTGCTCTAGCGAGGGAATCGGGCGGAGGTGTTGCCGAGTCGCTCTTCATTCGGGACACTACGCACCCGCGCTCAAGAAACTTTCACCGACGACATCATGGACTCACTCGTTCCCACCGCGATCGAAGAGTACTGCACCGCGCATTCCACCGCGCCCGCGCCGCTGCTCGAAGAGGTGCAAGCGTACACTAACAGAAACCTCGCCTTTGCTCAGATGGTCGTCGGCCCGCTGGAGGCGGCGTTCCTGCAAATGATGGTGCGCACGACCGGAGCACGGCGGATCCTGGAAATTGGAACCTTCACCGGCTACTCGGCGCTCGCTATGGCCGAAGCGCTGCCGGCCGACGGGGAAATCGTTACGTGCGAAGTCGATCCCAAGCATGCAGAGATCGCCGGACGATTCTTTGCCCGCAGCCCTCACGGGAAAAAGATAGTGCTGCGTCTCGGTCCCGCCCTTAGTACGCTCGGCGAACTGACCGACGCGCCGCCGTTTGATTTCGTGTTCCTCGATGCGGACAAGGAGAACTACATCAATTACTACGAACTCGTATTGCCGCGGCTAAAAACCGGCGGACTCATCGTCGCCGACAACGTGCTTTGGTCCGGGCGGGTACTCGACCCGAGCGAGGAGTCGGATCGCGCGGTTGTCCGCTTTAACCAGCTCGTGCGAGGGGATCTACGAGTCGAGTGTGTCATGGTTCCGCTGCGCGACGGAGTTTCATTGATATGTAAGCGCTGATAGTGATTTGCGCACCCGCGCTCGTCGACATTTCTGCCTGGCTTGGCCGTTGAAGTCCCGCCCATTCTAGTAAAAAAGAAAGCCCCGCTCAGCGGGGCTTTCGGTTACTTCGCGCAGAACGACGGACTTACATATCCATCCCGCCCATGCCGCCCATGCCGCCACCGCCGGCCGACATCTTTTCGTCTTCTTTCGGCAGCTCGGCTACCATCGCTTCGGTGGTAATCATGAGCCCGGCTACCGAGGAGGCGTTTTGTAAGGCGGTACGCGCTACCTTGGTCGGATCGATGATACCCATCTTCAGCATATCGCCGTACTCGCCGGTCGCGGCGTTGTAGCCGTAGTTCGGATCCTTGCTCTCGGCGACTTTCTGGTACACCACGGAGCCTTCGGCGCCGGCGTTCTCGACGATCTGACGCAGCGGCTCCTGCATCGCACGGATGGCGATTTGGATACCGACGTCCTGGTCGTGGTTGTCGCCCTTCAGGTTCTTGATGGCGAGGATCGCACGCACCAGCGCGACACCGCCGCCGGGAACGACGCCCTCTTCGACCGCCGCTCGGGTGGCGTGCAGCGCGTCTTCGACACGCGCCTTCTTCTCCTTCATCTCGACTTCGGTCGCGGCACCGACTTTGATCAGCGCCACACCGCCGGCGAGCTTCGCCACGCGCTCTTGCAGCTTCTCCTTGTCGTAGTCCGAGGTCGCCTCTTCGATCTGGGCGCGGATCTGCTTGATGCGCGCTTCGATCTCGGATTTCTTGCCGGCGCCATCGATGATGGTGGTGTTCTCCTTCCCGACTTGGATGCGCTTCGCCTGGCCGAGCACCTCGGTGGTCGTGTTCTCGAGCGTCATGCCGACTTCTTCCGAAATCACTTGCCCGTTGGTGAGAACCGCGATGTCTTGCAGCATGGCTTTGCGGCGATCGCCGAAACCCGGTGCTTTCACTGCGCACACTTTGAGAATGCCGCGGATATTGTTGACCACGAGGGTCGCGAGTGCCTCGCCTTCGATGTCCTCGGCGATGAGCAGTAGCGGACGGCCTTGCTTAGCGACGTTCTCGAGTACTGGAAGCATATCGCGGATGCTCGAGATCTTCTTATCGGTGATGAGGATGAGCGGATTTTCAAGGTCCGCCGTCATCGTGTCCTGCTTGTTAATAAAGTAAGGGGAGATGTAGCCACGGTCGAACTGCATACCCTCGACGATCTCGAGCTCGTTATCGAGGCCCTGGCCCTCTTCCACGGTGATGACGCCTTCCTTGCCGACTTTCTCCATCGCTTCGGCGATGGTCTTGCCGATCGATTCGTCGGCGTTCGCCGAGATCGTGCCGACTTGCGCGATCTCTTTCGGATCGGAACAGGGCCTGGAGATTTTCTTCAGGGCCTCGACCGCCGCGGTGACGGCTTTATCGACGCCGCGCTTCAGGTCCATCGGGTTCATACCCGCGGCAACGCTTTTCAGACCTTCACGCAACATCGCCTGCGCCAAAACGGTCGCCGTGGTGGTGCCGTCGCCGGCGACGTCGGAAGTCTTACTCGCGACTTCCTTGACCATCTGCGCGCCCATGTTTTCGTACTTGTCTTTTAGCTCGATTTCCTTAGCGACCGAGACGCCGTCTTTGGTCACCGTCGGCGCACCGTACGCCTTATCGAGCACCACGTTGCGGCCCTTCGGGCCCAACGTCACCTTGACCGCGTCGGCCAAGAGATTCACGCCGCGCAACATCCGCTGGCGCGCGTAATCGCCGAATACAACCTCTTTTGCTGCCATGTTTAAACCCTCTTCTAAAGTGTGTCCCTTCGAAATTTATGCTTCGACGATGCCGACGATGTCCTCTTCGCGCATCACCAGTAGTTCTTCGTTGCCGACTTTCACTTCTGTGCCGGAATATTTTCCGAACAGGATCTTGTCGCCGACTTTGACGTCGAGCGGACGAACGTCACCGTTTTCGAGAATCTTGCCTTTCCCGGCGGCAACGATTTCACCCTGAATGGGCTTTTCCTTCGCGCTGTCCGGGAGCACGAGTCCGCCCGGGGTGCGGCGTTCCTCTTCGAGGCGCCGTACAATCACGCGGTCATGAAGTGGCCGAATTTTCACGATAGTTTCTCCTTTTTTGGCGATGGCTTGAGCCGTCATAGGAAGTGTCCTCCTTTGAGCTAGTCAAAAATGTTGGTTTTCCTGCAAAGAACCTGGGGTGCTCTCGACAACTTCACCGGTCTAGAGCTGTTAGCACTCAAGTTAAGCGAGTGCTAATGATAATCTTGGCTCCACCAGTGTCAAGCGAGATCGCTGCCCCGGTTGTCGACGCCACAGCGGATTGCTCGATGGAAGCGGGTGCCGAATGTCGTTACGGCTTGGGTAACCCTCAGATCGCAATGGGTTGATTTGATAGGCGGCGCCGGCGGGATCGAGCGGGCGGGTGCTATGGTTTACAGGTAAAACGACGATGTCTGCATCTGGCTACCAATTGGTTTTGACCACGTGCGCTAACATCGGGCTGGCGGAAGCTCTCGCGCGCGCCCTCGTAGAGGATCGCTTGGCCGCCTGCGTAAACATCCTCCCTTCAATGCAGTCCGTATATCGTTGGAAGGGACAGATTGAGTCGGCGAGTGAGCAGCTACTAGTCATCAAAACCCGTACGATCGACTATGCAAGCGTGCAGCGGCGCATCGGTGAGCTTCATTCGTATGAACTTCCCGAGGTTATCGCCATCCCAATCGTCGGCGGCTTGCCGGCTTACCTTGCGTGGCTCGAAGACCCTGACGGTATCTCGCGATGAAACGATGGCTTTCAGTGCTGATTTTACTTAGCGGCGCGGCCTCCGCGGTGCAGGAGGACAAGTTGCCTTCGGCCGAAGACGAATTTCAGCTTTCGGCCCGCGTCGGGAGCGCGGTACCGCATTTCAACCGGCAGATTTCCCCACAAGTGCGCGCCCTTCCACCCGCCTCGCCACCGACCAGAGCATCTTTCAAGACAGCTGGATTCGGAGGGAACCTGGCAAAAACCTTTTCGAAGGAGGAGGAAGACGTCGTAGATCCTGAAAAGGCCTTCCAAGTGGCGGCCGCCGCGCTGGATGAACTAACCATCGCAGTTCGATTCACCATTGATGACTGTTGTTATCTTTATAAGGACAAGATGCGCTTCAGTATTTCCGCACCGGAGGGCACATCCCTTGGCGCATATGAACTCCCGCGCGGTGAGGCGAAGACAGACGAATTCTTCGGCACGACTGAGGTGTATCACGGCATCGTGGACGTACGTCTGCCACTGGTCGGGAGTAACCGATCAACCGCTGATTCTCTCCTAAAGGTCACCTACCAAGGATGTGCCGAAAAAGGTGTAAAACTCTGCTATCCACCGGCCACTCGAGAGTTTCCGATTCACTTAGCGACGGCGCTCGGCACGGACGCCGCCGCTCGAACCTCCGGCGGATTCATCGGCTTGCTGGCCGCGATGCTTGGTGCATTCGTCAGCGGGCTCCTGCTCACCTTCACGCCGTGCGTCCTGCCGATGGTACCGATCCTTTCCGGCGTGATCGTAGGCACCGAGGGCGCGCGCTTGACTCGAGTACGCGGCGGGTTGCTTTCGTACACGTACGTGCTCGGCACCGCGCTAACATACGCGATCGCCGGCGCCATCGCCGGTGCGACCGGTGAGCAGCTGCAGGCATATTTTCAAAACGCGTGGGCGATCGGAGTCTTTAGCGGGGTCCTGGTACTGCTGGCCCTGTCGATGTTCGGTTTTTACGAGCTGCAGATACCGGCCGCAGTGCAATCTTTCCTCCATCATCACTCGACGAAGCTACACCATCGCACGAAGGGCTCGATCACGGGCGAGTTTGTCGGTGTTTTTGTACTCGGTGCGATCTCGGCGCTCATCATCGGTGCGTGTGTCTCGCCGGTACTCGTCACTGCGCTTGGCAACGCCATCGCCGCAGGCGATCCGTGGCACGGGGCGGCTGTGATGTTCGCGCTTGCCCACGGGCAAGGAGCAATTCTCGTTGCGATCGGCGTTAGCGAAGGGTTCTTGTTGCCGCGCAGTGGACCGTGGATGAACAAAGTGAAGTATTTTTTTGGGGTCTTGCTGATTGCCGCGGCAATCTACCTACTCGGTGCGCTACCGCAAGTACCGGTGATGTTTCTGTGGGGAGGTCTATTCATCGTCTCCGCTGTTTATTTGGGCGCGACTCAAGCTCTGCCCAAAGAAGCGACCGGTTGGCAATACTTTCGAAAGGGAATCGGCACGCTATTGCTTGTTTGGGGCATCGTGGCAGTGCTTGGCGGTTTTCTCGGGAGCCGGGACCCGTTAAGCCCGCTGCCGGCGTTAGATCGCACCTTTGCCCAATCGAAGCGCGAGCCGGGCACCCGGGACTCAGTTTTGAGGCCCGTTCGGTCGCTATCCGAGTTGGAGGCTGAACTGGCGCAGGCGCGACGTGCCGGAAGGCCGGTTATCCTCGATTATTACGCAACTTGGTGTACCGACTGCGTGCGGATGGAACAGTCGACCTTCCTTGACGCCAAGGTGCGCGAAACTATCGCGACACGCTTCACCGCTCTGCAGGCGGACGTAACCGAGACTGCGGATCCCGAGGTCAGCGCCCTGAAGCGGCGCTTCAACGTCTTCGGTCCACCTGCCATGCTCTTTTTTGGTAGTGACGGCCAGGAACGCCGCGACTTGAAAGCGCAGGGCTATAAGTCCGTCGCTGAATTTATGGCACTCCTCTCTCAGTTGTAGAAGCGCTCGCCCTCTCGCTCAAAAACCCACATTTCCGAAGTGCCGACGCCATTCACTGGATAACGCTGGCTTTTGCCCCGATCTTCGGCTAAGTTGAGGCAACTTTTTCCGAGCAAAGCCCACCGCAGTTAGAATTTCCTGTCAGTAGGGCGAAGCTTTGTCGTGCCAAACAATCTGGGAACGGGGTCTCCATGGCCGATCTACTCGTCCTGAACGGACCGAACTTGAACCTGCTCGGCGAACGGGAGCCGCAGCACTACGGGAAGGTTACGCTCGCCGAGATCAATGCAAGGCTGACCCGGCAAGCCGAAAGCGCAGCGCACCGCCTAAAGTGTTTCCAGAGTAACGCAGAACACGAGCTGATCGACCGCGTACAGCAGGCCGCCGCCGAGGGAATAGCGTTCATGCTGCTGAATCCGGCCGGCTACACGCACACGAGCGTAGCCTTGCGGGACGCCCTTACCGGCACCGGTATTCCCTTCATCGAGGTCCACCTATCGAATGTCTACGCGCGCGAGCCGTTTCGTCGTCATTCTTATTTTTCAGATATCGCGGTCGGCGTGATCTCCGGGCTTGGCGCGCAAGGATACGAGCTGGCCCTCGCTGCCGCGATTGAACGCCTAAAAAAATCCTAGGGGAACTTTCTCGATATGGACATAAGAAAAGTAAAAAAACTGATAGAGATGCTCGAGGAATCGAGCCTCGCTGAGATCGAGATCAAGGAGGGCGAGGAGTCGATCCGCATCAGCCGCGCAAGCTCGTTGGGGGGGGCGACGACCGTGGCCTCAATGGCAGCGCCGACGACGGTCGCGCCGGCGGCATCTGCTACGGGCGCGGCTCCTGGCCCTGGCACGAACGAAGCTGCGGCGGTCCCCGCGCCTCCTGCCGGTTATACCGTCACGTCACCGATGGTCGGTACGTTCTATCGCTCGCCGAACCCGGGGGCGAAGCCGTTTGTGGACGTCGGCTCCGAAGTGAAGGTCGGCGACGTCCTCTGCATCATCGAAGCCATGAAGATGATGAATCAGATCGAGTCGGATAAAGCCGGAATCGTGAAAGCTGTTGTGAAGGAAAGCGGTGAGCCGGTGGAGTTCGGCGAGCCGCTCTTCGTTATCGAATAATCTGCCCATGTTCGAAAAGATCGTGATTGCTAATCGCGGCGAAATTGCGCTGCGCATCCAACGCGCCTGCCGCATGCTCGGCATCAAGACAGTCGCCCTGCACTCGGAGGCGGACCGCGACGCGAAATACGTGCGCCTCGCCGATGAATCGGTCTGCATAGGCCCGGCGCGCGCAATGGACAGCTACCTCAATATCCCGGCCGTCATCAGCGCCGCCGAGGTTACGGACGCCCAGGCGATCCATCCGGGTTATGGCTTTCTCTCGGAAAACGCCGACTTCGCGGAACGCGTGGAAAAGAGCGGATTCGTCTTCATTGGCCCGCGCGCCGAGACGATCCGCCTCATGGGCGACAAGATTTCCGCGATCAAAACGATGAAGCGGGCCGGCATTCCGTGTGTGCCGGGCTCAGATGGGCCGCTGCCCAAAAATGACCGTGATTTGTTCAAGATCGCCGCTCATATCGGCTATCCGGTGCTGATCAAGGCGACCGGGGGTGGCGGTGGTCGCGGCATGCGCGTCGTGCATACCGAAGCCGCGCTGCCGAATGCGGTCGCCCTGACGCGAGCGGAGGCGGCGGCGGCGTTCAACAACGAAACGGTTTACATGGAGAAATATCTGGACGATCCGCGGCATATCGTGTTTCAGGTACTCGCCGTCGAGCACGGCAACGCTATCCTCCTCGGCGAGCGCGATTGCTCCATGCAGCGCCGGCACCAAAAAGTCGTGGAGGAATCGCCCGCGCCCGGGCTGCCCGAAAAGCTGCGCTACCGAATCGGCGAGCGTTGTGCCGACGCCTGCCGGCGTATCGAATATCGGGGCGCCGGGACGTTTGAGTTCCTCTACCAAGACGGCGAGTTCTATTTCATCGAAATGAATACACGCGTGCAAGTCGAACATCCGGTCACCGAAATGGTGACCGGCGTCGATATCGTACGCGAGCAAATCTTGATCGCCGCCGGCGAGAAACTTTCCTACCGCCAGAAAGACATCACCTGGCGCGGGCACGCGATCGAGTGCCGGATCAATGCCGAGGATCCGCAACGTTTCACGCCTTCGCCGGGCCGCATTACTTACTATCACCCGCCGGGTGGACCTGGCGTGCGCGTCGACACGCATATTTACAACAACTACGTAGTTCCACCGTTTTACGATTCCATGGTTGCGAAAGTCATCGCGCACGCCGAAACGCGCGAACTCGCGCTGGCGCGCATGCGCGTGGCGTTGTCGGAGATGGTCGTGGACGGCATCAAGACCAACATTCCGCTGCATCAGGACATCCTGAACGACGCCAACTTCACCAAAGGCGGCGTCAACATTCACTATCTCGAGCGCAAGCTCGGACTGTAGGCTCTTGCCGCTCGCGGCCTAGCGGTCGGGCTTGTATCCTGTTCGAGTGCCGTGGCTACTTATTCGGTTCACTGCGTCGCCGCAGAACGTCGCTTGCCTTGCCGACGCCCTGGAGGCTTGCGGCGCGCTCGCCGTCACGATTGAAGGCGAAACGACGGAGCAGCGCTTGCAAAGTGCTTCCGAAGAAGCCGGCTTGTGGAGCCAGAATCGCGTCGTCGGCCTGTTCCCGGAACAGACGGAAGTCCACCGGGTGCTCGCGAAACTGCGTGAGCAGTTCGCCGACGCGGCGCTCGAGCACGAAGTGGATGAGCTTCCCGATGCCGATTGGAGTCGTGCGTGGATGGCCAACTATCGGCCGCTGCAAATCACCCCACGACTGTGGATTTGTCCGACCTGGTGCGAACCGCCGGACACGGAGGCAATCAATGTGTTCCTCGACCCAGGCCTCGCGTTCGGCACCGGAACTCACCCCACGACGGCGCTATGCTTGCGCTGGCTCGCGGACGATCATACGACCGGTCGAACGCTGATCGACTACGGATGCGGTTCCGGCATCCTCGCGGTCGCCGCGCTCAAGTTTGGCGCGACGCGCGCCGTCGGCGTCGACGTCGATCCGCAGGCGCTTGCCGCAAGCCGCGAAAACGCCGCGCGTAACGGCGTTGGCGAACGCTACCTTGCTTGCCCGCCGTCGGATCTGGCGACCGACGCGGCGGCCGATATTCTCGTCGCCAATATTCTAGCCGGCACTCTCGTTGAGCTCGCGCCGGAGTTGGCGCGACGAGTGAAGCCGAACGGTCGGCTGGCGCTGAGTGGCGTATTGACGGATCAAGTCGCCGAAGTCCGGGGCTGTTACGCTTCTCACTTTGCATTGCAGGTACAGGAAGAGGATGGCTGGGCAATACTATTCGGTCGAAAGCTAGCGTAAGGACGATGTACACGCGTTGCCCCGAGTGCCAAACGGCGTTTCGAATTACCGTCGCCCAGCTCAAAGTGCGCGACGGGTTGGTGCGGTGCGGTCGCTGCGACTCCATTTTTCGCGCGGATCTGAGGCTATTCGCGCCCCCGCCAACCGAAGGGACCCGCGGTAACGAATCCGAGGAAACCGAGATGTTTATCGACGTCGCCTCCGAAGCACGCGGCGGCGTCGATCACGACCGAGCGCACGCCGAACGCGAGATACCCGTCGTGTCGGATCTTTCGTTCGTCCAACCGCAACGACGACGGCTTCCGGCTCGTTGGTTTTTTGCCGCGACGCTGCTGGTCGTGCTCTGGTTCGGGCAATTCGCTTATTTCTATCACGATGAGCTTGCGCAAGTGCAAGACTTTCGCCCGGCGCTTGTCACTATCTGCGCTCTTCTCGAGTGCGATCTGGCCCCTTTGGTGGACAAGGCCGTGCCGGAACTGCTCCAGACCAGCATCGCGCCGCATCCGCGCTACGCCAACGCGCTGCGCATACGCGCAAGCTTGGTCAATCGCAGCGATCGAACGTTGCCATTGCCGTTGATGCAAGTGAGTATCACCGACAGTGGCGGACTACTCCTTGCGCGGCGCGTGTTTGCTCCGCGCGAATACCTTGCAGCCGGCACTGCGGCGGCGCCGCTCGCCTCGAGCGTTGTGGTGCAGGCATTGCTCGATGTTACCAATCCCGACAACAAAGCCGCGGGTTATGAAGTTCAATTGTTTCGACCATAACCCGCGCGCGAATCGATTCGGCGCATTGAGCGCTCGCCGCGTCGGTGCCTCTCGGCTTCGCCGACCACTACCGCGTGAAGCTGTCAAGCAAT
>JBGPCS010000041.1:0-10783 GCA_041481875.1 Sulfurifustaceae bacterium | reverse complement strand
GCGAGCCGGCGCTTGAGCACCTTGATGGCGACGCGCTTGCCGATCACCGGGTGGCGCGCGCGGTAGACGTCGCCCATCGCGCCCGCGCCGACGTGGGCCTCGATCACGTACTCGCCGGCCTGCGCGCCGGGCGGCAGGCCGTACCGCGGCTCGATCGCGCGGCGGCACAGAAGTATCCGCTCTTCCCATCGCGGCACGCATCCAACGACGACCTTCGGGTTGAGATAGTGAATCTCACCGCATTTCCCGCAGACATGCCTTGGGAGATTGTCGCCCGCAGGAATAAGCAGATCGACGGCGGAACCGCACTGCATACAGAACTTCATGGGGGAATTGATCTTCAGGCGTCAGGTAAACGAGCGCCGCATTGTAACGCCCCGCCGCCCCGCGTTACAGACACCGGCTTATAAGGTCTTCCAGCGGCGCGTGATGATGAGCTTGAGCTTGCGCCGTTCATGCTCGCTCAAGTCCGCACCGCCGGCGTCGAGCTCGTGCTCGACTGACTGGAGTCGGCGCGCGCTACATCCGTGAACGAGGCGCTCTTTCATCCGGTAGAAGCGCGCCGAATATTGCCCGCGCAGCTCCTGAATGAATGGATATGACATCCGATGCAGAACGCACGGTCCGAAACGGCGTATCGCCGCTTGGTGCTCGGGCGTGCTGTACCCTTTATGGCGCTGGAAACCATACTCCGGGTAAGTCGCGTCAAGCTCATCCATCAACCCGTCGCGGTGCGTCTTCGCGACGATGGAAGCCGCGGCAATGGAGAAGTTAATCCCATCGCCCTTGGTGAATGGATTTTGCGGCATTGACACACCGGGTACGGTGCGCGCATCGACCAGCAGGTGCTGCGGCGAAACCGGAAGCGCCTCGACCGCGCGCCGCATCGCAAGGAGCCCGGCGTGATAGACGTTCAACCGATCGATTTCCGCCACCGACGCCATGCCGATGCCAACGCCCGCCGCGCGGCGGTGAATCGTCGTCGCGAGCGCCGCGCGCGTCGGCGCGTCCAAGCGCTTGGAGTCGTCGACGCCGGCGATGGTCGTACCCGGTTCGAAGACGACGGCGGCAGCGACCACCGGACCCGCGAGCGGACCGACGCCGACTTCATCCACCCCTGCCACATGGCGCACACCGGACCGCCATAGCACACGCTCGAAATTGAGCAAACCGTCGATGCGCGCCTGCTCGCGCCGCTCCTCGCCGTGGCGCTTCTGCAAGAGATCGTGAAGCTGGCGCGCACCCTGGCGCTCGTCGCGACGCAGCGCGCTCAGTACCAGCGAGGAAACCGACACCTCTTCGCCGAGATAGCGCGCGCGGATTTCCTTTATCGATAAATTCTTGAGATCGAGCAGCATCCCCGTTTGCCGACGAAGGACCGCGCTCCTTATAACTGAGTCGCGGGCGGAAAGGCAAACGGCATCGGAAGAGGGCATGCGGATGCCGGCGGAATTTCGCTCAATGCGGCGGCCGTCGCTCGCCGCGTGGAAGTCTCGCATCGGCACCGGACTCGCACGTCATCGGCCTTCCGATTTCAACAAAGACCCTGCAAAATGACCGGCCCTCAACTTAGCGTTCGCCGCCCAGTGAAATCATCTTTCGACCGACCCGTCGTATGGTGGCTGCTCACCGTCGCCGCTCTCGTGTTCGTCATCGTGGTCGTTGGCGGCGTTACACGCCTCACACGCTCCGGGCTTTCGATCGTCGAGTGGAACCCGGTAATCGGAGCGATTCCACCGCTATCCGAGCGGCAGTGGCTCGCCGAGTTCGAGAAATATCAGCAGACTCCCGAGTATCGGACCGTCAACGCCGGCATGCCGCTCGACGCATTTAAGCGCATCTACTACGTGGAGTGGGCGCACCGCCTGCTCGGGCGGTTAATCGGTATCGCGTTCGCCGTACCGCTCGCATATTTCGCGCTGCGTCGCAGGATTTCCTGGCCGCTGATGCGTCGCTTAAGCACGATCTTGGTCCTTGGCGGACTGCAAGGGGCGCTCGGATGGTTCATGGTCAAGAGCGGCTTGGTCGACATACCGCGCGTCAGTCCGTATCGACTCACCGCGCACCTCGGTCTGGCCGTCGCGATTTATGGATACCTTGTGTGGATCGCGCTCGATTTGAATTCACCGAGCACGCGCCCGCCAAGCGCAGCGAATGCGAGCTGGACCGGTATTCTCGTGACGGCGCTCGTGTTCGTGATGATCCTCGCCGGCGGTTTCGTCGCCGGTACCAGAGCCGGGTTCGCGTTCAATACGTTTCCGCTGATGAACGACCGCTTCGTACCGGACGGGCTCTACGTCCTGAGTCCCTGGTGGACAAACCTCTTCGAAAACGTTGCGACCGTTCAGTTCGATCACCGTGTGCTGGCTTACACGCTCGTGCTCGCGACGCTATTCTATTGGTGGTTGGTGCGACGTAGCGCCCCTACCGCGGCGATGCGGCGCGGAGTCGATTGCTTGTTGGCCGCGATCATCGCCCAGTCGGTTATCGGCGTCGCAACCCTGCTACTAGTCGTGCCGATCGCGCTCGCTGCGTTACATCAGGCGGGCGCGCTGATCGTCTTCACGACCGCGCTATACCTCAACCACGCGATTTGTCGCCGCGCGTGATTCAACATCGATCTCCGATGGGGTAATTACTACTCTCTGCGCGGCGGAGTAGACATTCCTGCGATACGCTCGCGGCGAATGTCGAAAAAAAAGGCCGCCGAACGGCGGCCTTTTCCTGATACCGACAGGCTTACTTGCCGATGATCTCACCAAACAGTTGGAACGTCTTGCCGTCGAACCGTGCAAGCTGGATTGACTCGATCGGATAGTAGTCATTCTGACCGGTGCTGACCTTGATCCCCGGGAGCAACATCGGCACTTCCAGGTTCTTCAAACTCGCGGCTTGCTTCATGACATTCTCGCGGGTCAGCTCATCGCCGCAGGCCTTAAGAACCTGGACTAGGGTGTAGGCAACCGAATAGCCGTACACGTAGTTGAGGTCGGCCGTGCTGGCGTCGGCATTGTACTTCTTCATCCATGTCAGCCAGTCCTGATAGTCCTTGCCCTTCACCCATTGCGGATCGTTCGGATCCTTGATGTAAGCCGAGGTAATAATGCCCTTCGACTTATCCAGACCGGCCGGTATCAGCACGTTGTTGATGTTCGCCGACACGCTGTTCAGAAAGTGCACCGGATTCCAGCCGATGTCGGATGCCTTACGAATCGCCTGCGCGGCGAACTTCGGCGTGGTGACATTGAAGAACAGATTTGCGCCCGACGCCTTCAGCGTAACGATCTGCGAATCAACGGTTGGATCGCTGACTTCATACGACACTTCCTTGATGATCATCTTCGCTGCTTTGTCGCCGAGCCCTTCCTTGAATCCGTTGAGGTAGTCCTTACCGTAGTCGTCGTTCTGGTACAGGATGCCGATCTTCGCGCCTGGATGGTTCTTCAGAATATACGCAGCGTAGGCTTTGGACTCGGTCTGATAGTTCGGCTGCCAGCCCATGGTCCACGGAAAATTCTTCGGGTCACCCCACTTCGTCGCGCCGGTCGCAACAAATAGTTGCGGCACCTTCTTTTCGTTCATGTACTTGTGAATGGCGGTGTTGGACGGCGTGCCGAGCGACTGGAACATCAGCAGCACTTCTTCCTGCTCCACCAGCTTGCGGACTTGCTCGACGGTCTTCGGCGGGCTGTAGCTGTCGTCCAACGTGATGAAATTGATTTTCCGTCCGTTGATACCGCCTTGCTCGTTGATCATCTTGAAGTAGGCCACTTCGGCTTTACCGATCGACCCGTACGCGGACGCGGGTCCGCTGTACGGATTCGTGTGGCCGACCTTGATCTCGGTGTCGGTCGCGCCTGGGTCGTACTTCTTAGCGGCAGTGGCGCCGGACACAGCGAGCACGAGTCCGAGTACCGATGCGATCGACGTAAACAGCAACTTCTTGGTGAATGTAAGAGATGTCATAACTGGTTCTCCTTCCTACTTTGAAAGACGTCAGTGACTTGATGCGTTAACCCTAAGCCATACGCGTGGCAATCCGCCGCCGTATCAGCATCCAAGCCAGACGGAGGAACCCGGCTACTCCTACCGGCATTATGAACATAAACGCTATCAAAAACACGCCAAATACCGCTCCTGGGGCGGCTTTCGAGATCCCTTCGGAAACATGCGGAATGAATTGGAGAAATAGCGCTCCGTAAATCGCCCCGCTGAGCGAGAATATGCCGCCGATAACGCTACCGAACAGAAAGCTGAGGGAAAGAGTGATGGCGAAGCTGTCTGGGGCTACGAACTGAACCGCGATCCCTCCCAGCGCTCCCGCGATACCCGCGAACATGGCACTTACACCGAATGTAAGAGACTTGTAAAACGCGGTGTTTATCCCCATCGCCTGGGCCGCGATGGGCTGATCGCGAATGGCGATAATGGCACGACCGACCCTTCCCCGCAGTAAGTTCCAGCCGACGATGAACGCGAGAATCGTGACGAATAACGCCACGAAATACAACCACTGGTCGGGATTCAGCTTCAGACCGAAGGGAGCGGTCGGCTTATTGATGACGATACCCTGCACGCCGCCGGTCCAGTCTTCTATGCCCTTGTATTTGAGGATCTGGGGGATCGCCACTCCCAACGCAAACGTCGCCAGCGCCAGGTAAAGACCCTCGAGGCGTAACGCCGGCAGACCGAACAAGAACCCGGCAACGAGGCAAAGAACGCCCGCCACCGGCAGCGTAGCCCAATACGGGACACCGAACTGGGCGATAAGGATCGCCGCGGTGTACGCGCCGATCGCATAAAACGCGCCATGACCGAGTGAAATCTGGCCGTTGAAACCTGTGAGGATATTGATGCTGAGCAGAGCGATGGCGTTCACCAACACCAGCGTGAACTGAAACGTCCGGTAGTTGCTCACCAGGAACGGGAGAACACAGGCCGCTGCGATCACCGCGGCGATAACGATGCTTTTCCAAGCATCGCCGCTGAGGCCGTAGTACGTCGCCACGCCGGACGTGCGAGTAGGCACTTGTGTGATTGTTGCCATATCTTATACCCGGGTGACCAAAGTTTTGCCGAACAGACCCGACGGCTTCAGGACCAATACGCCGACGATAATGACCAGGGCCACGGTCAGCTTAAGCTCCGTACCGACGACGTAGTCGCCGACTAAGTTCTCCAGCACGCCGACAATGAATCCGCCCAATACGGCGCCCCACGGATTCGAGATACCGCCCAATAAGGCTGCGGCAAACCCATAGTTCAACACACCGGCCATCATATTCGGATCAAGGAACACGATGGGCGCGATCATCATGCCCGCCACCGCGCCGATCGCGCCGGCGAGCCCCCAACCCAAGGCCAACATCCACCCCACGCGTATACCCACTAGTCGGCTCGACTCCGGATTCTGCGCAGCCGCGCGCATAGCGAGTCCGAGCGGCGTAAAGCGAAAAAACAAATACACGAGAATCAACGTGACGAACGTCACGCCGAACAAGCCCAGCTGATGACCGTTCACCATCCCGTCCAAGTAAGAACGTTCCGGGAACGGGCTCGGAAACACCTTCAGGGTATATTCATAAATCCATCCGGCAACGCTGTTTAGAATAAGAAGCAAGCCGATGAATACGGTAACGATCGCTAGGACGGACGGCTGTTGCTCGAACGGTCGGAGCACGGCCCGCTCAATCAGCACTCCACCGGCAAAAGAGATGACGACCGTCAGGAAAAAAGCCGCCCAGTAGGGCATCCCAGCTTCGATGAACGTCCACGCGATGTAAGTCGAGAACATCGCCATCTCGCCTTGCGCGAAATTCACGAGATGAGTCGCGTTGTAAATCATGACTAATGCAAGCGCGAGGCTGGCATAAATACCGCCCGTCGCTAGTCCGGACAAGATTTGGTAGAGCAGAGCTTCCACGGCATCACCTTTTCTAGTAACCGAGATACGATCGGCGGACAGAATCGTCGTTTTTAATCGTGTCCGAGGTTCCCGAAATCATGACACGGCCAGTCTCGAGCAAGTACGCGTGATCGGCGATGTTGAGCGCAAGCGACGCGTTCTGCTCGACGAGGAGCATCGAGACCTTTTCCTCGCGGTTGATAGTACGCAGAATGCCGAAGATATCCTGAACGATCATCGGCGCGAGTCCAAACGAAGGCTCATCCAGCAACAACAAGCGCGGGCGCATCATGAGCGCGCGGGCGACCGCCAGCATTTGTTGCTCGCCCCCGGAAAGCGTGCCGGCTTGCTGGCCGCTTCGTTCCTTGAGCTTCGGAAAATAGCGATATGCGCGATCGAAATCCGCGATGACACTATTTTTGTCCTTGCGGGTGTAAGCGCCGAGCCGTAGATTCTCTTCCACCGTTAAACCCGTGAACGTGCCCCGACCCTCCGGCACGTGGGCGATGCCGCGGCGTACGATGTCTTCGGTCGCCTTGCCGGCCAGTGACACTCCCTCGAAGACAATCTGGCCGCGCGTGCCGCACATCCCGCAAAGCGCCCGCAGCGTCGTCGTCTTCCCCGCGCCGTTGGCGCCGAGCAGCGCCGTGATGCCGCCTGGCTCGACGGCGAGGTTTAATCCATGCAACACGTGTGTCGGACCGTAGAAAGCGTGCAGATCCTTCACTTCCAGAATCGCGGTCATTAGTTGGGTTTCCCGAGATACGCGCGGATGACTTCAGGATCTTGCTTCACCTGCGCCGGAGTTCCATCGGCGATCTTACGACCGAAATTGAGGGCGACGACCTTATCCGACGTGCTCATCACGAGCGCCATATGATGCTCCACGAGCAGTACCGTGACCTTGAGCTCATCGCGCACATGCTTTATTAATGTCACGAACGCGCTGACTTCCTCGTGATTCAAACCACCGGCGGGCTCGTCCAGTAGCAACAATTTCGGCTTGCTCGCGAGCGCCCGCGCCAGCTCGACGCGCTTCTGCGTGCCGAATGGCAAATCCATTACACGCGAACGCGCAACCGATTCGAGCCGCAAGAATGAGATCAATTCCATTGACGACTCGTAAAGCAACTTTTCCTCGCGCCGCACGAGCGGTAGGCGTGTTGCGTTCGCGAAGAAACCGCCGCGACTGCGGCAATGGCCGCCCGCCATGACGTTTTGCAACACCGTCATGGTGCTAAACAGCGCGAGATTTTGGAACGTGCGTCCGATCCCGATTCGCGCGATGCCGTGCCTAGGCACGTTCAGCAGCGAGCGCCCCTCAAAAAGAATATCGCCCTTGTTGCACGAGTAGAGACGGCTCAAGCAATTGAACAGCGTCGTCTTACCCGCGCCGTTTGGTCCGATGAGACCGAGAATCTGCCCGCGCTCCACTTCGAACGAAACGCTGTCGAGCGCCACGATACCCCCGAAGTGCACGGAGACATCCGATACCTTAAGCAAGGTTTAACCTCCTTCCTGATCCGCCCTTATGTACTATTTGGTTTGGTTTAGGTTTAGAAGGAAAAAATGAACAGAATTGAGAACGAACTTCCTCCCCCTCTCGCTGACCTTCGAGTTTGTATGTTGTGTGTCGGTCAGTCGTCTTACCAAACCACGCCCCATTATTACCCGCTCGGGCAATCGGTGACAACGCTGCCCGAATATTTCGCTGCCGTCAACCTGCTCGCCCGTCGCAAGCTTACTGACCGAATGACCGCGACCGAGGCGTGCCAGTAACAATCTATCCAATGTGGCGTCCCCACGGGGATTCGAACCCCGGTTACCGCCGTGAAAGGGCGATGTCCTAGGCCTCTAGACGATGGGGACGATGATCAAGGAGAAGTCGCTCGGATCGCGCGGGAGAGTGGTGGAGCCAGGCGGGATCGAACCGCCGACCTCTTGCATGCCATGCAAGCGCTCTCCCAGCTGAGCTATGGCCCCATTTCTTATGCCCGCCCAAAAGGCGGGGTACTGTACGTGGTGGTCCGAATGGGGTCAAGCTGCGGTCTGTCGGCTTAACGTTAAAACGCCATCGCCGGCGTTTGGGATGGCGCGCAGAAACGGCAATTACTTCCTCCACCCGATATTCTGATGTGCGGAACAAATGTGTCGACCAGACACGTGCCACCGCCCGCCCGCGAAACCGCCGTCGAGCGCATCGCTATGCACTTGCAGGCGTGGCCACAATCGAAACTGAACAGTCGATCAATCGACCATTTAATTAGAGTCATCTCGATCGGCCAAGATACTCCCACAAGCGCGACAGTCCGATGCGGATCGGAGTGTCGGGCGCGTAACCGAGCGATTGCCTTAGACGGCTCACGTCAGCTCGCGAGCGGCGTATCTCCCCCACGCGTGCCGGCTCGTGTCGACGTTCAACCGGCTCGCCGGATAGTTGTTCCAGACCTTCCAACATTTCAAGCAACGAGCACTCCACCCCACAGCCGACGTTCACTGCTTGCCCGTGAGTACGGACATCGTCCATCGAACGAATCAGCACTTCGATGAGATCCGCGACGTAAACAAAATCGCGCGTTTGCTCACCGTCACCGTAGATCGTCACCGGCTGTTGCGAACGCACGCGCTCCATGAAAATGCCGATGACGCCGGAGTAGGGAGAAGATGGATCTTGGCGCGGGCCATAGATGTTGAAAAACCGAAACGCCGTCCACTGAACGCCGTATTTCAGCGCGTAAAATGCGAGATAGTACTCGCCGCAGAGCTTATCGGCGGCGTACGGGGATTGTGGTCGCAGCGTGGAATCCTCGCGAACCGGCAGCGCCGCCGTGTCGCCGTAAACCGCCGCCGAGCTTGCGTATAACAACCGCGACAACGAATGCCGCCGGGCCGCCTCCAACAAATTTAACGTACCGAGGAAATTCGATCCGTGCGTGGCGACCGGATCCTCGACGCTCGCCGCAACCGACGCCACTGCGGCAAGATGAAACGCGGTTTCCATCCCCTGAGCCGCGCGATTCACCTGATCCGCGTCCCGTACGTCGCCCTCGATCAACTCGAGGCGTGG
This sequence comes from Sulfurifustaceae bacterium, assembly GCA_041481875.1. Taxonomy (GTDB): domain Bacteria; phylum Pseudomonadota; class Gammaproteobacteria; order Acidiferrobacterales; family Sulfurifustaceae; genus JACQFZ01. The sequence continues at coordinate 1,811 of JBGPCS010000041.1, read as the reverse complement.
ATGTCGCGGCAGATTCTCTCGCTTACCCGTCGAGAGATTGTCGAGCACCCGTACCTGATGTCCGGCGGCGAGCAGCGCCTCAGTCAAGTGCGAACCGATGAAGCCCGCGCCCCCGGTTACCAGTATCCGCATGATTGCCCCACACAGGTCAGTCGGCGGAGGGTTCCGCCACCTTTGACCCCACAACCGCTATCCCCTACTATTTTATGAGTCATCTTGCACGCATCACACCTTTCTAATCATACATTGAACGTCCGTAGTACGCGCGATCGTGACGACGCATTCTCGGTGCATGTCGCGGGCACGTTTTGAAAATCCTATCGGGGAGATCGCATGAGTACCGTCGGTGTCGTTGGACTTGGATATGTGGGCCTGCCGCTGGCTGTTGAATTCGGCAAAAAATTCAAAACCATCGGCTACGATCTCAGCGCCGAGAAGATTAGCCATTACCGAAACCACGTCGACCCGACCGGCGAGGTCTCCACCGAAGAGCTGCGCGCGGCGAGTCAACTCACGGCGACCAGCGATCCCCTCGCGCTCAAAGCCGCCGACTACATCGTCGTCGCGGTCCCCACACCGATCGACACCGCACGCTTGCCCGACTTCGGTCCGCTCATCGGTGCGAGCGAAACGGTTGGCCGTCACATGAAGCGCGGTGCGATCGTAATTTACGAATCCACCGTCTATCCGGGCGCCACCGAGGAGGTGTGCATCCCGGTGCTCGAAAAATATTCCGGAATGAAGTGGAAACAAGATTTTTTTGTCGGCTACTCGCCGGAACGCATCAATCCGGGCGACAAGGAGCACACGCTCACTAAAATCGTAAAAGTCGTATCGGGCGATACGCCGAAAACGCTGGAGGCGGTCGCGCAACTTTACAGCACCGTCGTGACGGCGGGAGTTCATCGCGCCTCGAGCATCATGGTCGCCGAGGCGGCCAAAGTGATCGAGAACACACAGCGCGATCTCAATATCGCGCTCATGAACGAGCTTGCACTCATCTTTAACCGATTAGGCCTCGATACCATGGAAGTCCTGCGGGCGGCTGGAACCAAGTGGAACTTCCTTCCGTTCCGACCCGGGCTCGTCGGCGGTCACTGTATCGGCGTCGATCCGTACTACTTGACGCACAAGGCGGAGATGATCGGCTATCACCCGCAAGTGATTCTCGCCGGCCGGCGTATCAACGACAACATGGGCAAGTACATCGCCGAGCAGACGATCAAGCAGATGATCGTGAATGGGAGCCATATCAAAGGCGCCAAGGTCAACGTACTCGGCCTCACGTTCAAGGAGAACGTCCCCGACCTGCGCAACTCGCGCGTCATCGACGTGATCGCGGAGTTACGCAGCTACGGTATCGATGTCCACGTGCACGATCCGGTTGCGGCGCCGGCGGAAGCGCAGCACGAATACGGCATCACGCTCGTTCCGTGGGAACGTCTGCCGGTCGCCGACGCCATGGTCGCCGCGGTCGCGCATGGCGAGTTTCTTGTCCGCGAGCCCGCCGCGTACGCGCGCAAGCTCATCCCGGGCGGCTGCTTCACCGATGTTAAGTCGCAGTTTGACGCCGCGAAACTTCGCGAGGCAGGCGTCAAGGTATGGCGACTGTAGCGGCGTAGCGCGCGGTTTGCCCACGACTCAAAAACGCATGGCACGCGATGGGTGACCACGGGCACGGTCGCTTGTGGTCGTTGGACGCCTACCGCGGTGCCGTGATGCTGCTTCTGATTCCCGACGTATACGGCGGTTTTTCGTTTTATGAAATGGCGCGCCGTTTCCCCGACGATCGCGTCTGGGGATTTCTCGCG
>JBGPCS010000040.1:0-10867 GCA_041481875.1 Sulfurifustaceae bacterium | reverse complement strand
GACTGGTAAGCTCCGGCTGTCCGACCAACAATATCTGCAACAGCTTCTCTTTGGTGGTTTCGAGGTTAGTGAGGAGACGCACCTGTTCAAGCACGTCGTGCGACAACTTATGCGCTTCGTCGATCACCAGCACGGTGCGGCGGCCCTTCGCGTGATTGTCGAGGAGATAGCGGTTGAGATTGTCGATAATGCTCTTCAGGCTCGCGGCATTCGGCGGGCGCGGCACGCCGAGATCATCGCCGACGGCGAGGACAAATTCCTCCACCGAGAGCAACGGGTACAACACGAGCGCCACGTTGACGTCCGCGGGCAGCCGATCGAGCAGCGCCCGGATCATCATCGTCTTGCCCGTGCCGACCTCGCCGGTCAGTTGCACGAAGCCGCCGCCTTGCGTAATGCCGTACGTCAGATGCGCGAGCGCTTCTTGATACCGCAGGCTCAGGTAGAGATAACGCGGATCGGGCGGAAGCGCGAACGGGTTCTCGTGTAATCCGAAATAGCGCGTGTACATGTCAATCACATCGATCGCGCCGCAGCGCGACGCTCACATGGCTCCTAGCGTGTGGAACGGGGCTTCCGATATTCTGGATAAGGCGCAGTCATTGTAACGAACCCCCTTACGCCTCGCCAGCCGACGGCGCGTCGTTCGTCGGGCGACGATAGTGACGCGTCGCGGCACACGGCTTTATCCGGGCCACCACTCGCCGGCCACTGCAAGCAGCGCCAGCAGCTCGACTTCGCTCAGAGCCAGCAACATCCGTTCAGCATCGTCCCGGCTCGAAACCTCGAGCGCGTGTGCGCGCAGCTCCGATCCGCGGCGCGCGGCGAATAACAATCGCTGCATTCCATACGACTCTTCGCTCACCGCAACGTCCCAGCGCCGACCCGCCGCGTCCTCGAACGTTCGCACGCGCTCGCCCTCTGGCATAATGACTCGAACCCAGAACAATAACCCTCTCCATCGGAGGCCGCAATGAAAGCGAGCCGGATCGTGCTTGCGGCGATCGTCGTGCTGTCGATCGTCGTCTTCTTCGCCCTTGATCTCGCGCGCTTCTTCGACGTCGGCTACCTGAAATCCCACCAAGCCGCGCTCGACGAATATTTTCATCTCCATCCGATCACGACGGTATTGCTCTACTTCATTTTGTACGTCGTCGTGACCGGTACGTCGTTGCCGGGCGCGACGATCCTCACACTCGCGGGCGGCGCGCTTTTCGGGCTCTTCTGGGGCACCGTCATCGTTTCCTTCGCATCGAGCGTCGGCGCGTCGGCTGCATTTCTCGCTTCGCGGTTCTTGTTTCGCGACTGGGTCCAACGACGCTTTGGAGCCGTTCTCCAATCCGTCAACGACGGCGTGCGGCGCGAGGGTGCGTTCTATTTATTCACGTTGCGGCTCCTACCCATCTTTCCGTTTTTCGCCGTGAACCTGCTGATGGGGTTGGTTCCGATGCGACTGCGAACGTTCTATGGAATCAGCCAACTTGGCATGCTGGCGGGCACGATCGTGTACGTGAACGCCGGCACCGAGCTCGCGCGCATCGACAGCGTGCGCGGGTTGTTATCGCCGGGAGTCATTACCGCTTTTGCCCTCCTCGGAATATTTCCGTGGATCGCGAAAAAATCACTCAACACTTTTCAACGGTGGCGCGCGTTGCGCGGCTATCCTCGCCCGAAGCGCTTCGACCGCAATCTCATCGTCATCGGCGCGGGCTCCGCGGGACTCGTCGCCGCCTACATCGCCGCCGCGGTGCGCGCGAAGGTAACGCTGATCGAAAAAAATAAAATGGGCGGCGAGTGTTTGAATACCGGCTGCGTGCCGTCGAAAGCATTTATCCGCTCTGCGCGCTTCGTCGCGCAGTTGAGCCACGCCGAGAAGCTCGGCATCCGCAAAGTCACGGCGGAGTTCGACTTCGCCGACGTGATGGCGCGGGTGCACCGCGTCATCCGAACGATCGAACCGCATGATTCAGTCGAGCGCTACGCGCGTCTGGGTGTTGAATGCCTGCAGGGCGAGGCGCGTATTACCTCACCGTGGGCCGTCGAAGTTGCGGGCAAAACGCTGACCGCGCGGAACATCGTCATCGCAACCGGCTCCCGACCAACGATCCCGTCAATCCCCGGCCTCGATCGTGTGGCGTACCTGACCTCCGACAGCGTTTGGGAACTGCGCGAGCTGCCGAGACGCTTGCTAGTGCTCGGCGGGGGCGCGATCGGTTGCGAGCTGGCGCAGAGCTTTGCGCGCCTCGGTGCGAGCGTAACGCTGGTCGAGCAGACGGAACGGATGCTCAATCGGGAAGATCCGGAATTCTCAGCGATCCTGTTGGACCGATTCAACAACGAAGGCATCGACGTGCGTGTCGGGCACACCGCGATCGAAGTGCATGCGCGCGACGGCGCGAACACATTAGTATGCATGCATGCCGGCAGTCGCGTCACCATCGAGTTCGATCGACTCTTGATCGCGCTCGGCCGTGAAGCGGCCGCCACCGGCTACGGTCTAGAGGCGCTCGGAATCAAAGCGAACTCACGCGGCACGCTCGACGTGAACGAGTATCTACAAACGCGGATTCCGACTATCTACGCGTGCGGCGACGTCGCCGGCCCGTATCAGTTCACCCACACCGCTTCGCATCAGGCATGGTACGCGGCGGTGAACGCCCTGTTCGGAGCGTTTCGCCGCTTCAAGGCCGACTACTCCGCCATCCCCTGGTGTACGTTCACCGATCCCGAAATAGCGCGCGTCGGCCTAAACGAACAGGAAGCGAAGCAAAAAGGCATCGCGTACGAAGTGACGACGTTCGATCTCGACGACCTCGACCGCGCGATCACCGACGAAGAAACGCACGGACTCGTGAAGGTGCTCACGGTACCGGGCAAAGATCGCATCTTAGGCGCCACGATCGCCGGTGCGCACGCGGGCGACATCATCATCGAGTACATCATGGCGATGCGCCATGGCATCGGCCTGAATAAGATTCTCAGCACCATTCATATCTACCCGACGTTCGCCGAAGCGAACAAGTACGCTGCGGGCGCCTGGAAGCGCGCGCACGCGCCGGAGCGCCTATTGCGAATAGTCGAGCGGTACCACGCGTGGCGGCGGGGATGAGAACAGTGCGCTCAATCTTAGACGCTCACTCGTATGAGTTGCCCGGGATGAATGCCTTCGATCACCTTGAAGAGTTCTGGAACGAGGGGACACAATGTTTCAATACGGTTGTTGACAGCTACGGGCACCACAACCGCGATTGGCAGCGCGGCGGCATTTTGCTGGAACTCCAGATTCTGATCGCCGGTGGGCAGCACTTCGAATTCCGCGCTTGCCGCTCGAAGCAGCTCACCGTTCTTCAGGCACGACCAACCACGCTTCTGGACGGTCTGCGTCACGTGCCCCGCAAGCTCAAGCGCGAGCTTCCGAGGCAGAGATTCATCAAGCAGCACGCGCATCGGCCGCGATAAATTCCCGTGCCAGCTCCAAGGCGGCAATGGCCTGTTCCCGAGCTACCGATGGGAACTCATCGAGAAAAACGTCCAGGCTATCGCCAACTTCCAAGTAGTCAAAAAGAATTTTGACGGGCACCCGAGTACCAGTGAACACGGGCATGCCGTTTAAGATGTCAGGGTCGCGTTGCACGACAAGCTTGGGATCGGTCATTGCTACCTCCTCGCGCGGTAATTGTCATGGTACTCCGCCTAACTCTTTGCGCCTAACCGTTTAGTCTCGCATCATCGACACGCGACTGTCGTTGCAGATCGTCCAGTATGAATTGTAGCAAGCGTAGGATGGGTGGAGCGAAGCGTAACCCATCAGGCTAGTTAGTCAGAACCCCGCGTCATGAAGTCTGCCGAGTATTCGGTTACGGGGGCAACCGGTCATGCTTGTCGGTTCAATTTATTGTGATGGGATGCGCTTCGCTCCACCCATCCTACTCGTGCTTGCCAAGCGGCTATCCGGGGTCCTTCATCCTTGCCGCCATCCCATGGCTCTGGTTCAAAGCGATGGATCCGAAGCTGATGCAATGGGCCGGCGGCGATATCGCGAAAGCGAACGTCGACCCGCTCAAGCGGCAAGCTTTGTATCATCGCTACGGCGCCACCCCGCCGAGGGTCGGCCGCGCGAAGCAGCGTGTGGCGCGCTAACGCAACGTGCGCCATGCGCACGACTGCGTATGGCACTTAGATCCACCGCCTTACGGTATAAGCTACACGTGTGATCGTGCGCATGGCGCACACCTCACTGCCACTTCTTGCCGATAGCTTTTCCAAGAGATTCGACAATCTCGCGGACCCCGCCGATCACTGCGTCCGACTTTTCTGTTTCCTTGGCTCGAAGTGTCGGGGAACTAAAGATCACGCTTGTTGCTCCAGTGACTATCTGGTCACGTACCGACTGTTCGCGGGCCAGATCACCGTAGTTGGGCAGGGAGACAGCAACAGCTGCCTTGTGCGCGTACTCCTCCTCAAAATCTCGTTCCTTGCGGTACTGCGAGAACGCAAAGCCGAACGCGGCAAAGAGAGGAAGTAGCACTATGGACCGTATAGCAATGACGGGCCACAGACTCTGGTTGCCCGATCCGTTCGCAGTTTGAACCCGAAGGATGGCTTCGCTGATCGTATTCGCGAACCCATACGTTGCGTAGATGACGAAGCCGCCGAGTGCGATAGCGACAACAAGCCAGACTACGCGACCGATCATCAACGAGTTGCGGCGCTCAGTGAATGACTTTGAGAGCGACCCTGCGACGGCAGGTGTAATCAGAGTTCGTACATCCTTCTTCAGAGCATCGACTTCAAGATTGTTGGTAACCAGGACCTCTAGCTCGCGGGACATCGACGCTCGGGTTGCATCAAGTACATCGCCGCCTATGGCCATGTACGGCACTCCAAACATTCTGGTGTGGTATGCGAACGAGTCAAGGTTGATTGAAAAGTTCTGGAAAGACCCCTGGTCTCGGCTCGATAGCAACTGGTTGTACATGTTGAGCACGTTCTGCGCTTGGCCTTGTAGCCCATTGATGGCCTGCCACGGGAGTTTGTTCAGATGATCGGATTCGAGAAGCGGCGTGTACAGGGCTCTGAGGAACTCATAGGTCTTTTGAGCCTCTTGTACGTTCGGTCCGTCGTAGTCGTTGTAAACTGGGCCGGACTTGAAGAAGTCATCAGGCTTCAAAGAGAAGAAGTTCTTTAATAGATCTGCAAACTGCGATGCGCGGACTTGAGTAGACATATTCGGCACCTATGTACACGGGTAATGAGGCAGTGTTTAGTTGACGGCTAACTGCAACTAGACCGCTACTAGCCTTAGAAACTGTTCCTAATATGTACCACGATACTATATCGAGCCGAGACTGCGATGAGAATCTCCGCGCTACACCAACCGGCTCGCGGCGCGTGCGGCACCGAGCAGACCTACCCTTTCATTGGTGACGACGTTGACGGGCATCGCCGCCAGCAACGCGCTCATTCGACCTTTGTCGGCAAACTCGCGCGTGAAATTTACGTCGCGCAGCGCGGGGAGAATTTTTGGGGCGATGCCGCCGGCGATGTAGACGCCGCCGGTGGCGAGATAACTCTGGGCGACGTTTCCGGCGTGAGCGCCGTAGATCTTTACGAACAGGCGCAATGCGGCCGATGCGGCGGCGTCGTTGTTTTGCAGCGCAGCGGCCGTGATCGCCGCCGCGGGACCGTCGGCGCGCAGCAGATCGGCGGTGGCCGATTGTCCGCGCGAAATAAAAAAGGAGTAGAGGCTGACGATGCCTGGGCCGGAGAGCACGCGTTCGCACGACACACGCCCGTGGCGCTCGCGTAAGTAACGGAACAGCTCGATTTGTAGATCGTCCGTCGGCGCGAAATCGACATGACCGCCCTCGGTCGCGACGGCTTCGTAGTGATCGCCCTGCCACACGAGCAGCGCCTGCCCGAGGCCGGTGCCGGCGCCCACGACGGCGCACGGCGCCTGCGGCACGCGCGTTCCAACTTGCAACGGCAGCAGGTCTTCATCCGAAAGAGTTTCAATACCATAACCCACCGCCTGAAAGTCGTTGATCAATCGAACGCGCGGGATGCGAAGCTCTCGTTCGATCGCGGCGCTCTCGACAACCCACGGCAAATTGGTAACGCGCGCAACTTGGCCTTCGGGAGTGACGCTAATCGGCCCGGCGATCCCGAAGCACGCCGCTTGCGGCACGACGATCGGCGCGGCGACACGCAGGAACTCGCGCACCAGCGGGAGCAACCCGTCGTACGCGGCGCTTTCGAAGCGCTGTTCGGCGATGACGCGACAATCGCCGCGCTCAAACTGCGCGAGTTGCAGCAGTACTTTGGTTCCACCGATGTCGCCAGCCAGTACTCGCATGCGCGCGCCTCGTCCGTTCACCGCGCCATACTACGCTTCATTTTTGGTATGATGCCGGCGCTGTTGCAGTGGTTTCAACCCTTGCCGGGGTGGCGGAACTGGTAGACGCGCTGGACTCAAAATCCAGTGGTGGCAACACCGTGTCGGTTCGATTCCGACCCTCGGTACCAATATCAAATGCGAGTAAAAGCGATGGTGTCCACTCGCTTTACATGGGCGCACAGTTTGATTGGCGCTCACTTCTTCATGGTCGCGTATGAACTACTCGTTTAAGGACCATCGGCTATCAGATGCCGAGAAGCTGTGGCTTCAGGAGGCGGCGCGATCAACGCCGTTCGACGTGAGGCGCGCAAAGGTTAAGCTCTTCGGAACGTTACCCGAAAACTTCAGTCCGGACGCAATTGACCAAAGACTGTATCAGTACGGAAAAATTACACTGATCGGTCGGTGGCACGTCGACCGTGACTCACCGCTGTTTGGAACGATCGATAGGGTGATATCAGCGATTCGAACATCGATTCTTGCGAACCCCGGGATTGAATCGCTCACCGCCAAGGACATTGCACAACAGATTGAACTCGAAGAAAAAATAGTAGAAAAAGCACTTTACGACATGGGCATACTCGGTTCGTTCTACTCGAATGGAGCTCAGACGATGGGGGCGGACGCAATAGTTAAAATCCAGCTTAGCGGACACAACGCCTATGACGAGTATCTTCGATACAAGAACCTCGACGATCTTTTAGAGCGCACATACATCGAACACGACCCGAGGCAAATATCATCGCGCCTGCCTATTTGGCCTCCGCTCGAGAGCGGAGCGATGCAAACGTCTATGTCGGAACCCCTTATGGAGCAGAAACAAATAAAGAGAAACACTGCTTTTGTTCTCATGGCAATGGACCGGACGAGGGCCGACCTCGAAGATATCTACAACACCATCAAGGAAGTGTGCGGAGAATTTGGAATCGTCGCCTATCGAGCCGATGCGATTGAACATCAGGACAGTATCACCGAACGAATACTGGGGGAGATTCGCGCCTGCGAATATCTTGTAGCTGACCTCAGCCTAGAGCGCCCAAATGTGTACTATGAGGTTGGATATGCCCACGCGATGAACAAGAAACCGATTCTTTACCGTAAGACAGGAACACGTCTCCACTTCGATCTCGCAGTGCACAACGTCCCGGAGTATGAAAACAACACGGAACTTCGAAGGTTGCTGAGAAAGCGTTTAGAGGCGATCACGGGACGGGAGCCGAAGGTAAGCTAGTTTGCGAACCCCATGACACGTGCGAAGGAATACGAGGCAACGGAGACGACCAAGATCGCGCCGACGCATCCTGGTGAAATCCTACGTGAAGATGTATTGCCGGCGCTCGACATGAGTGTCGCCGAAGCGGCCAAGGCTCTTAAAGTCAGCCGTCAAACGCTGCATCGTATTCTCGCCGGAACGATGGCCGTCTCGCCGGAGATGGCCGTGCGCCTGGCAAATTCTGCGGCAACGGTCCGGGTCTCTGGCTGCGTATGCAGGCGGCGTATGACTTGTGGCATGCGGAGAAACGCCTGCGTGGAGAACTCAAGCGTATCGCTACGCGTAAAGTTGCGCTGCAGCGCCGAGCTGCCTAGTCGAGCGGTTGCCGCCGGCGCATCGCCAATCGAGACTGCTAACTAGGGCTCACCTTGCCGTGTCGGTTCGATTCCGACCCTCGGTACCATAGTAAAGTTTGCTGTGTGATGTTCTTGTCTCCGCGCTCTCCGTGTCGCCATTTTGCGCGTCAGCCGTGCCGCATACGCGTGCCTGCACATTGTCTTACGACCGAAATGGAATTCCCGCGCTACCGCATTCGCGGCGTGGGCAAACTGGGCGTCGGAGCGCGGAATATCGCCGGCGGCGGTACCGGTGGCTGAGGCGGCACGTCGTACGCGGCCGGCCACAGAGGCCGGGTCATGGGCGGGGTCGCGATCCGCGCATACGGTTCGGCCGATGAGTCGGATTTGTATGATGGCGACGCTGTATACGACGGGGGCGGAACGGGCATTTCTATGACGTTATGATTCGGGTCGAAGTTTTTTTCCTCGACGTTCGTGACGCCGGACGACGGTGGGTACGCCGAATAGACGACCTTGCCGTCGTCGTCGACCCATTTCCACACCTTGACCGTTCCGGCCGATACCGGCGCGCTGATCACGCCGAGCAAAGCAATAGCCAGGGCAGCACTCCTGGCTCGCATCCTACGTTTCATCTTTCCGGCTAGCCGCGGCACGTATACGCGTTTTGATGAGGGTTACGCAGTCGATATCATCGCAGCAATCTTCCACCGGGAGAAGCGGCAATCGGTGCACAACTTGTGAAGGCAGAACTGGTAGACGCGCTGAATTCAAAATCCTGTGGTGGCAACACCATGTCGGTTCGATTCCGACCTTCGGTACCGTGAAGAACAAGGCACGGTTACGCGCTGCATCGGCGCTGGTACCTCATCGATAGAGCCGCGCGCGTCGACCGATTTCTATTCGCGGTTCTTCGCGCTCACAGTGCCGGGCACGATCAGATAGGTTCGTGCCCGCTCGGGCCGCAGCAAATCTTTCGCGAGCGCGTTGACTTCGTCCAGGTTGATGCCGTCGATGATCTTGCCGGTACGGTCCAACTCATTCAGCCACGCCGCCGCATCTATCTGGCCGCGCCAGATTCCGAGCTTGAGCGCCGCATTGTTCCAGCGATCTTCGAGCAGGCGTCGCGCGACCGGCACCACTCGAGAGAATTCCTCTTGCGTGAAAGGACGTTGCGCCACCGCCTCGACGGTGGCGACGATACGGCGCGCCGCATCCCGCGCTTTCTCCGGGCTTGCATCCGCGCGTATTTGCAGCCAGTTGGGCGTTGCGGTTTCCTGCACCGCGTTTACGCCATAGCTTTCGCCCGTCGCAAAACGCAGGTCGTTTCGTGCGCGTTCGCCGATCAGGCGTGCCAACAGATCTTGTTTGACCCAGCGCGCGTAGTCGCGCATGTTCGGCACGGGAAATTCGACGATCGCGTAACCGATACTGTCGGCGCTGCGATATTCCAACGTTTGAATCGATCCGGGCGGCGGCGCCGGCAACTCCGGAACCGGCCGCGCCTTTTCCGGAACCGCCTGACGCGCCGGCAGCGCGCCGAGCGTGCCGGCGACTTCGCTCAAGATCGCTTCGACGTCGCCGGACGCGGAAACGGACACAATGAGGGGTGCGTCGCGCAGCGCCGGGGCGAGCCACCCCTTAACCTCCTCGTGGCGACGCGCTTTGAGCATCGCCACGTCCGGAAATCCGCAACGCACATCGCCGGCGCAGCGCCGCCGCAAAAGTTGGTAACCTAAAACGCCGGACGCGCTCGACTCGCTCGCGGCGACATCGCGATCGAGGATGCCGTTCTGCAACGATGCGAATGCGTCTTCGCGAAACCCCGGCGCGGTAAGATGCGCCGCCATGACGCGCAACGCCAGCGGCAACGCCGTACGCGGAGCGACGGCGCTAAGGCGACAGCGCGTTCTGACGACGGCGAAGTACAGACTGATTCCCTGCCGCGCCAGACGTTGCGAGACATCGGCATACGAATGCGCCGCCAAACCGCCGGATAGAAAATACCGGCCCGCGAGATAGCTCAACCCGTCCAAACCCGCCGGTTCGTAGAGGCGCCCGCAATCGAACAAATCGATCCCTACGTGAACCTTGTCCGATGTATCTTTCGTGCTCAGTACCGCGACGCGTACGCGATTTTCGAACGTGGCGACGGTCAGGTCTTGCCGTGGTTTCTCGCGGCTCGCGACGACCCCCGGAGCGCCAAAGCTGTCGTAGGCGAAAGGTCTGTCGACTTCTTGTTGCGTCGCGGTCACGACCGTCAATTCGCTCGCGCGCACGGCGTCGCGAACCACCGCTTCCGTCACATCGGGCTCGAACGTGCCGCCCAGAAGCCAGCGCCGGTCGCCGTCGACCCACAAGGTCTGCAACGCCGTCTTCAGGTTCGCGCCATCAAGCGCGTCGAGCGTCCGGTCCAGATGCGCAACGGTCGGTTCCACCGCATTTAGCGTCGTGCGCGATAATATGGAACCGACGACGGCATCCGCCCTCGCGGGTGATTTTAGCGACGCATCATTGTCGATTGCCTGATGCAAGTAGGTCTTGAAGGTCGCCTTGGCCGTTGCGACCTCTTGTTCGGTAAAACCGAACGTCAGTGCCCGCCGCAATTCCTGCTCCGCCGCGGCGACCGCTTCGCGCCAGTGTGCGGTCGTAGCGACGAGATTGATGGCGCCGACGCGCGCCTGCTGAAACTGCACCGCGCTCGTCACTCGAGCGCCGGAAAAGCTGCCGTTTTCCGCGCGTGCCCGCTCCGTCAGGCGGTGCGCGAGGATACTCTGCGCCACACCGAGCGTTACGATCATTTCGCGTTCCCGGTAGCTATCCAGAAAACAGTCGATCGGTCCCGCCGTCAGGAGCATGACGTTGATGTTGTTGCCGCGTTCCGGCACGACGCGAACCGCG